>WFMP01000164.1 GCA_015489035.1 Candidatus Altimarinota bacterium | reverse complement strand
TTTTTAGATATATTGAATAGATTAGAAAAATTAGAGATATTAGATAAAAACAGGTCAAAATTAGTTTATTGACATAAAAATATAATTATAAAAAAGGATATACAATGCAAGTTTCGCTTATAAGCATCGGTACAAGCAGAGGGATTAGAATACCATCTGCTGTGCTAAAAGATTTTAATGATTTGGATGCTTTGGATTTAAAAGTTGAAAATAGTAGAATAATACTTGATGTAATAAAAAATCCTAGAGATGGCTAGGCTGATAAGTTTAAAAATAGTAAAAATGATTTACTTATAGATGATGACTTGAATGCAAAGGATTGGGATGGATTATAATCAATATGACATTGTAATAGTAAATTTAAATCCTACAGTTGGTTTGGAAATACAAAAAACAAAATCATGCTTGATAATATCTCCAAATGAAATGAATTTTTCAAATATTATAATAACACCTATGACATCAACAAATAAAGACTATCCAACAAGAGTTAAAATACAAAACGATAGCTATGTGGTATTGGATCAAATAAGGACTATTTCCATTCAAAGAGTCATCAATAAAACAAATATGAAGCTTACTAAAAAAATAGATAAATATTATAAAAATACAATAAAAACTATGTTAGTAGTTTGAAGATCAGGGTTAATGGATGAGATTTAAATGATTAATACAATATGCTTAGATAAAAATTACAGTACAACAAGACTAGTGACAAAAGAAAGACCTGAAATAGTTAATAGTCCTACTGATAAATTTGAAACAGTTTTATTTTTGTCAAGAGATTTATTTTTTTACTCTAGGGTTGATGATAGGCTAAAAGATAGGGATATTATATGGTGATATCTAGCTTGTATAATTTAGAAAGACATAAGAAACACACTTGTAGTGAAACTACGCGAATGCAATGAGTAAAAAAAGTGAAACACATAAAAACTTTGACAAATAAAGGTTAATATCATGATAGAACAAATAATACACAATGAAAAATTATTATCAGTAATAATAAGATCACATTACAAATCAGAAGGTATAGAGTTTTTTACACCTGATGACTTTTCACAACAGTTAGCGTATATGAATAGAGCTAAAGATTATGTGATACCACCACATGTACATAATGCAGTCCAAAGAGATGTGCATTTTACACAAGAAGTATTAGTAATAAAGAGCGGAAAAGTACGAGTAGATTATTATGATGATGAAAAAAATTATCTAGAAAGTAGAATTCTAAATCAAGGTGATGTAGTGCTTTTAGCATATGGTGGTCATGGTTTTGAGATGCTTGAAGATAGTGAGATTATAGAAGTCAAGCAAGGACCTTATGCAGGAGAGATGGATAAGGTTAGATTTGAACCAATTGAAAAAAATAAATTGGAGATAAAATAATGGTGCCAGTTAATACACCACTTTTAAATGGAAATGAAAAAAAATATCTTAATGAGTGCATAGATACAGGATGGATCAGTAGTGAAGGTCCTTTTATCAAAAGGTTTGAAAAAGAGATGGCAGATTATGTAGGGCGTAAGTATGCGACTACATGCACTAGTGGTACAGCTGCTTTAGATATTGCAGTTTCATCTTTAGATTTACAAAAAGGTGATGAGGTTATAATGCCATCATTTACTATTATATCATGTGCTCAAGCTTTGATTAAGCAAGGTATTAAACCTGTTTTGGTGGATAGTAATTTAGATACGTTTAATATGATAGTAGAAGATATTGAAGCTAAAATAACAGCAAAAACGAAAGCTATTATGATTGTGCATATCTTTGGATTAACTGTAGATATTGATCCCATTCTTAATCTTGCAAAAAAATATAATCTTAAAGTTATAGAAGATGCTGCCCAAATGCAAGGTCAAGAATATAAAGGCAGAAAGTGCGGAAGTTTTGGAGATGTAAGCATCTTTAGCTTTTATCCAAATAAGCAAATTACTACTGGTGAAGGTGGTATGGTGCTTTGCGATGATGAAGAGTTAGATAAAAGAGCAAAAAGTTTTAGAAACCTTTGTTTTGGTGAAGATAGATTTATTCATGAAGAGTTAGGATATAATTATCGCATGACAAATATGCAAGCAGCTTTGGGTGTGGCACAATTAGAACAAATAGATAAGATCGTAGAAAAGAAGAGATATACAGGCAATATGTACAATAAACTTTTAAAAAATATAAAAGTAATAAACTTACCAGTAGCTAAAACAGACTATTGTGAAAATATATATTGGGTTTATGCGATAACTTTAAAAAATGAATGTAAAAAAACAGCCAAAGAAGTCATGAAAGAATTGAGTAATTATAAAATAGGGACAAGACCCTTCTTTTATCCAATGCATAAACAGCCAGTATTTAATAAAATGGGATTGTTTTTAAATGATTATTTGCCAAATAGCGAAAAGCTATATGAAAAAGGTTTTTATATTCCCAGTGGTTTAGCTTTGACAAAAGAGCAAATAGAAGAAGTGTCAGAAATTTTACATAAGGTTTTAATATGAGACAGTTTGGAGATTTATATTCACAATATTATGATTTACTTTATAGTGATAAAGATTATAGTAGTGAAGTGAAATATGTAGATAAGTTAATAAAAGAAAATAGTGACAATACACAAACTGTACTAGATATGGGATGTGGTACTGGAAAACATGCTGAGCTTTTTTGTAATAATGGGTATATAGTTCATGGCATTGATCTAAGTGAAGATATGCTTAATATTGCTGAAAAAAGAAGAGAAGGGAAAGAGGATAAGTTAAGTTTTAGTCAGTCAAATATACAAGAATTAAATTTAGATAAAAAGTTTGATGTTGTGGTGTCACTTTTTCATGTTATGAGCTATCAAAATAGTAATGAAGAGTTAATAAAGGCTTTTAAAGTAGCTAAAAAACATTTACATGATGATGGAATATTTATATTTGATTTCTGGTATGGACCTGCTGTATTAACTGATTTGCCGGTTACTAGAATAAAAAGACTTAAAAATGAAAATATCAAAGTTACAAGAATTGCTGAACCAGTTTTATATGCTAAAGAAAATATAGTAGATGTGCATTATGATGTATTTATTGAAGATGTAAATTCAAAAAAGATAGTTGAAAAACAAGAACTTCACAAAATGAGATATTTTTTTGATACAGAATTAGAACTAATATGCAAACAGGTTGGTTTTTCAATAGAAAAAAAATATGAATGGATGAGTGATAAAAATCCTGATTTTAATAGTTGGAATGTAGTGTGGATAATAAGAAACTAAATATAGCAGTTGTTATAAATACTGTATTGAAAGTTGGCGGTGGTTTTACCTATGCGAACAATATTGTAGAGCAACTTCTAAAGTGGAACCAAAATCGATTTAATTTTTTATTTTACTCAGACAAATATGAAACGGTAGAATATTTAAAAACAAAAGACTTAAATTGCACATTGATTTTTAGCGGATTTAGAAGTACTTTGAAAACGATAATAAAACATAAAAATAGACAATTAAGAATAGCTAAAAAAGTGTCTTTATTATTCAAAGAAGATTATATTGATTTAGCTTATTTTCTTGGACCTTTTTCAACTTGGACAGATTTAGTAAATACAAGGTTTATATTTACTATACATGACTTAGGACATAGAGATGCTCTAGTCTTTCCTGAAGTCTATAATAATGGAGAATTTCAACGAAGAGAAACTATTTATAAAGAGGGGGCTATTCAGTCTTTTGCTACTGTTGTTGATTCAGAAATTACAAAAAATAAATTATTAAATTTTTATGGTGTAAATAGCGACAAAGTTGAAGTACTTGAATTTTTACCAAATATAGAACTAGCAAAAGTAGATGCAGACCTGGGAAAAACAATTATTACTAAATTTAATATTCTTGAACCTTTTATATTTTACCCTGCACAATTTTGGGCACATAAAAATCATAAATACATTTTAGATGGTATTAAACTCTATGAAGAAATAACAAATACAAGACTACATGCAGTATTTAGTGGCGCAGATTATGGTAATTTAAATTATATACTAAATAAAGCTAAGATATTAAATATTAATGAACAGATACACTATGTTGGATTTGTGTCAAATGAAGAGATGGCTTATTTGTATAAAAATTGTATTGCATTAGTTATGCCAACATACATAACAAATACTAATATCCCACCACTAGAAGCATTTATGTTCAAAGTACCTGTTCTGTACCCCAATACCTTAGAATGCACTAATATACTTAAGCAAGCAACTATTAACATAAATTTAACAGATTCAAATAGTTTTGTTGAATCAATACAAAAAGTAATAGATAATAGCGATGAAGTAAAAGAAAAGATATCTTTAGGATACAATTATATAAATAATTTACAAAAAAGTAATTATATAGAACCTATAGCCAAAATATTAAATCGTTATTGGGAAATGAGACAATTATGGGACTAGCGAAAAATCGGATTGACTGTATTCTGATTTGGGGTCATGGTTTAAAATATTTTAATAATATTTTAAACGATATAAGAGTAAATAGAGATTTTGAGATTGTAAAAATACAAAAACATAAAATAAAGAGCATGAAAGCTTTTGTAAAAGAGATATATTCTTATGATTATGCACCATTTTGGCACTTGCGGGCTAAAACAAAATATTTGTTAAAAACTCCTCAAGAAGTTTGTTTTATATTTATAAAAAATTTTAATCCTGATGAAGATTTTTTAGATGAAGGTAGTTTTAGACATAAAGAATCACTCACTCTCAAAGCTTTTAAAGAAAAATTGAGAGACAAATACAATCCATATGAACATGAGAAACGAACACATAATCATGTAGTGCATGCTACAGATTCTCAAGAGCAAACAGAGCATATGCTTCACTATCTTGGTTATAAAGAGGGAGTAAATTTCTTTGAATGTGAAAATGGTTTTGTAGATTTACCTTATTATATCAAAGGGCATAATAACTTTGAGTTGAAAGTTATTCAAGTGGATAAACTTTTTTGTAATATAATAGAAGGCAAAGATTGGGATAATTTTAGTTCAAAAATTGTACCAATAAAGGAGTCTCCCCAATATAAAGGATTAAGTGAAGATATGAGTTTGTACGAAGAGTATATAAATAAATATTTAGGCGGAGCTTTACAAGCAGATTATAATATTGGACGATATAAAAAAGTTTATGAAGAATTTACATATCTTCAAGATCCTTATCAAAATTCATTTGTAGTAGTGAAAAAAATAAAAAATAAATATATAATTTTAGATGGATTACATAGAGCTTGTAGCCATGTTCATCAAGGAAATAGGGGAATAAAAGTATGTCAAATATTAAAGTAAACTTGATTGAAATATTTGGAAAATTAGAAGATAGACAGTATTGTATTATCAAGTTGCCAATGGAATTTCCAGAATACAAAATAGGCTCAGATCTCGATATATTTTGCTACGATATAGAAGATATTTCAAGAGTTATACTTGGTTACCTTCAAAATAATATTTCAAATCATTTAAATATTAAACTCTTAAATATGGGTAAACAAATCTATATAGATATAATGAAGAATGATAAAATTCATTTTAGATTTGATTTGTATGGAGCTTTGCCAATTTATGAAAATGTCTTGATAAAAGAAGCCTTGTTTTCATCTGTGATAGAAAACAGTAAACTAATAGAACAAAATAATTGTATAATCAAAGTACCTAGTCAGATAGATGAAAATATTTTAAGATATATAGAATATCAAGAGTGGTATGGACAGAGACCAGATAAGATAAAACATATTGAATATATTGAAAATAAAATAGAAAATTCAGAAATAGATGCTACTAAATTATTTGATAAACTGCATTATTACACAGAATTACCAAAGACTGAAGATAATAGGCAGATTGTAAATAGTAGTTTAGTTAGATACTTAGAATACTTATTTAATTTTGTCAAAAAAGTATTGGAAGTAGCAAGAGAAAAAGGAGTTATTGAAACGATAAAATTAATCATAAAAAAGTTGAAAAAATGATAATTATAAGATTAATAGGTGGACTAGGAAACCAAATGTTTCAGTATGCTTATGCTAAGGCTCTACAACTAAAAGGATATGATGTAAAAATAGATATCAGTGCTTTTGACACATATAAACTTCATGGTGGATACCAACTAGATAAATACAATATAGACTTAGAAACTACTATGACAGTAGAAAATAATCAGTTTTACAAAAATAGTATTATTTTTAAATTATTAAAAAAATTAAGACTTAACAACTCTAAAATAATTGAAGAAAAAAGCTTACTTTTTGATGAAAATTTGTTACGGATTGAAGATGATACATACATGCAAGGATATTTTCAAAGTGAAAAATATTTTTTGGATATTAGAGAAATAATTCTAAAACAATTCACTATGATTTCAAATATAACAAGTTATACTAAAGAAGTAGAAAAAAGTATTTTAAATTCACAGAATAGTTGTTCTATTCATATTAGAAGAGGTGATTTTACAAATAGTGTAAATAAAAACTTACATGGTACATGTAGTATAGAATACTATGAAACAGCTATACAGTTAATGAATAATAAAGAAGAAAATATTAACTATTTTATATTCTCAGATGATATTGATTGGGTAAAAGACAATTTAAAAGTGAATAATGCGGTTTATATTGATAATAAAGAGAAAAGGGTACCACATGAAGATATGTATCTCATGAGCTTATGTAAAAATAATATCATAGCCAATAGTAGTTTTAGTTGGTGGGGAGCATGGTTAAATCAAAATGAAGATAAGAGTGTAATTGCTCCTGCAAGATGGTTTGCTAATAAAAAAATGTATAAACAAAGTAAAGACATTATTTGCAAAAATTGGATTAAAATATGAATCATATATCAACAATCTCAGTCATTATGTCTGTATATAATGCAGAAAAATATCTTGATGAAGCCATACAAAGTATTTTAGATCAAACATATCAAGATTTTGAATTTATAATTATCAATGATGGTTCAACTGACAAAAGTTTAGAAATAATGGAAAAATATAAAAATCAAGATGACAGAATAGTTTTGATGACTCGTAAAAATAAAGGATTAGTGGCAAGTCTTAATGAAGGTATAGAAAAAGCAAAAGGTAAATATATAGCTAGAATGGATGCTGACGATATAAGCCTACCCCAGCGATTTGAAAAGCAGATAGAGCTTATGGAAAAAGAGAATCTTGATATTTGTGGATCTCACTTTTTTATTGTTGATGAACGATCAAAATATTTGTCTGCAAGAGTTGTGTCATGTAGAATTGATTTTAATTATATGATCCTTTCTCGTTCAGTTCCCTTCGCTCATGGTTCGGTAATGATAAAAAAAGATTTTTTGATTACGCATGAATTGGCTTATGGCAAAACTGTTTATAATAAAGCTGAAGATTATGCGTTATGGATTGAGTTTGCAAATAATCATGCAAAAATATCAAATGTTGATGAATTTTTATTTAAATATCGTCATTTAGATAATTCATTGTCAAAACAAAATATAAATTATAAGCATGCCTTAGCACTATCTAAACATTATATTGCAATACATAATAAGCAATTAAACATTATTTTTGAAAAATATAAAGACAAAATGAATCTGTTAAATGATTTTGAACTTGAACAAATCTCGTATTTTATGATTAAAACTATTTTTAATAGTCAGTCTTTAGTGAAATTTCAATGCTTGAAAAAAGTACCTGTTGGTATAAAAATCATTAATTTAACTAGAGTTTTCTTTGGAAAATAAACAGATGGTTTCAATCATAATTCCCTGTTATAACTCGGAGAAAACTATTCAAAGAGCCTTGCATTCTGTTGACCAGCAGACATATAAAGATTATGAAGTTCTCATAGTTGATGATGGCAGCATAGATGATACACAAAGAGCAATAAAGGAGTTTTTTAAAGATAAAAATATAGATTATAAATATATATATCAAGAAAATAGTGGGCCATCAGCGGCAAGAAATAAAGGAGTAGAAAAAGCTTCTGGTAAATACATTGCTTTTTTAGATAGTGATGATGAATGGCATCCTCAAAAATTAGAAATACAGCTTGCAGTTATGCAAGAAAAAATGTTAAACTTCTTAGGCAGTAGATACCAATATGATGCTTTTAGCAATAATGCAACAGTTCCTAAATTGCAGAGCTATACATTCAAATCACTTTTAATTAAAACACAGTTTTCCACACCAGGTGTAATGATGAAAAAAGATTTTTTTTATCATTTAAGTGCTTTTGATGATACTATGCATTATGCAGAAGATTATGATTTATGGTTGCGAGCAGCATATGAAAACAATTTGTATATGATTGAATCTCCTAAATTAGTACGACTACACAAGGAAGCGTATGGAGCAGATGGTTTGTCTGCAGCAATGTATCCTATGTTTCAAGGAGAATTGTATCTTTTGAAAAAATTATTTTTATCAAAAAAAATCAATTGCTTTTTATATGGTGCATTGGTGGTATATATGAGTGCAAAATTTGTCAGAAGGTTGGCAATAGTAAGATTTAGGAAGAAAGAAGTATAGATACAAAAGATTTTATTGTCATCACTATTAAGCGGTTTTTCATTTCTTACCGCTTGTGTAGAAGCAATTGGCAAAGACTAAAACAGGGTTAAAATATTTAAATAAAATATAAGTATATATCTGATAATATGTACATATATTAGAAATAAAAAAGGGGATTGCTATGTTGGAACTTGGTATTTCTCAGGCTCAGGCACAGTTTACGAAGCTTTTAACGCAAACTGTATTTATAGT
>WFMP01000163.1 GCA_015489035.1 Candidatus Altimarinota bacterium | reverse complement strand
CATCTCACTCTTCAATACTAAATATACTTTTATTTATTGCTCTTGAGCTATATATGTTTAATGCTTAAATCTATTTTGAGAGTATCCTTATAGTATTTAACTGTGCCTATACGTTGGTTTTACAATGCATAAGCAGCGCATCTAGTTCTTTCCTGACTTTCTCATAGGACACCCAAATTTTCATAAACCATAGACAGCATCATAAATTTGTTTCTGAATATCATCTAATTCTAACGGTTGAACTCCAGAAAAGGTTTTGTATCCATACATCGTTTTAATATAATCAAATGTTAATTTGAATTTTACATTTAAACCAGAAGCTTTAATTTTTCTCTCAAACTCTTTATAAATAGCATATGATACAAATGAAATCAGGATATGGGCTTTTATTCTTGTTTCTAGCCTATGATAAATCGGTCTAATTTTTAAATCAGTTTTTGAAATCCTAAAAGCCCTTTCAACATCGTATTGGTTTTGATAATGCCCAATAATATCATTGGAATTCAATATAAAATCATTGGTGTAAAATCCTTTAATACCGTCAAGTTTTGCATCTTCATGTACTTTTTGATCATCAAGATTAAAGCTGATATTGCACTTTTCATTATCAAGCTTTAAAAACTTTGCATAACCTGACATTCTAAGATCATTTTTTGTTAGATTTGCAGATTTTTCTATTTTACTTTTAAGTCGCTGAAGTGCTTTTTTTCTATTATATTTATCCTTTTTAGCTCTTGCTTTGGAGTATGTAAGAATCAGTCTTTGTTTTACTCGTATAGAGTGTTTTTGGTTATTTGTATCTTTATAAACAATCTCTTTTTCAATCTCCAATGTATGGATAACTCCATCATCTAAAAAAGTGAGGTTTGTAATCTGTTTTTTAAAATTAGCATCAACATTTTTGATTCTTGCTGCAAGAATATACTTGTAGTCATTATTTTCAAGGTAGGCAATATTTTCATTTGTAAGCATTCCTCTATCTGCTACAACAATAGGTTTGGTTATGAGTTGAAATTTGGTTTGAAACTTTTGAAGTATGTCCCTAAGAGTATGCCCTTCATATTTATTCCCCTCATATACCTCATAAGAGAGTGGATATCCCTGTAGTGTTGTAAAGAGTCCTAGCTGTATCTGTGGTCGAGCAAGTTTTCCTTCTTTGGAAAATCCTATGCGTCTTAAATCATCTTCGCTCTCACTCTCAAAGTAGAGTGTTGTTACATCATAAAATGTAACTGTGGTAACATTATCCATAATCTTTTGCGTATGGCTAAAGATACACTTTTCGATTTTTAATTTTAAATTATCTTGATAGATTTTATCTAAGAAGCGATAGATCTTATTTTTATCAATCGTTCTTTTCTTGTAGATATGCAGATAATCAATAAGATAGAGTTTGCTTCCTGGGTAGAGCAGTCTTGATAGAACTAGATTTTTAAAAAGTTCATTATTATTCGGATATTTTTTAAGGATTGAAGTACACCCAATATCTTTAAATATTTTTCCAAATATTAATTCATCTCCGATAACTCTGATATCTTTATTGGAGAGTTTTTTATTATTTGACATATATGCCATTGCATCAAAAAGGTTAGGTGTAAGTTCTTTAATACGTAGTTGTGCTTTTTTACACAATTGCTCTATCTCATTACTATTAGCAGAACAACCTATCGTTTCAATAACTTTATATTTGCTATTTTTTTTTGAAATGATTTGAACACTAATACTGCCGCTTACATTTTTCTTTTTTCTTACAAACATAATAAAAGTGTACCAATTTTTACCTTGGGACACCCAAAAATAGCTTCACAATACTCTTTAAACCCCTATTTTTGTGAGTTTTATTTTTTGCTTTTTGAAAAGTGAGAAAGTCAGGTGCAGTATGCATTTTACGGTATAGTTATATATTATATTGTTTGTTTAGTGCTTAATTGGTACTACTATGATAGGAAAAATTCAGAGGTTAAGTGCTAGCTTAGCAAAATACACTTTATACATTGCAGAAGCAATGTATAAAGTGTTGCATCTAGTTTTTTTATAGGTTGTTCAAGTTTTAAAGCACTCCTACTTCATCTCACTCTTCAATACTAAATATACTTTTATTTATTGCTCTTGAGCTATATATGTTTAATGCTTAAATCTATTTTGAGAGTATCCTTATAGTATTTAACTGTGCCTATACGTTGGTTTTACAATGCATAAGCAGCGCATCTAGTTCTTT
>WFMP01000162.1 GCA_015489035.1 Candidatus Altimarinota bacterium | reverse complement strand
AGTATATTGTTTTATAATATTCTTAATTTCAGTATCATTAGATAAATCTGTTTTAAATAACTCCCATACAATTCATTTATTATCATTATTAAGAAACATAAACTGTAAACTACTATTTAAATCATTTCATTTAATAGTAATTTCGTTATTACTATCAGGATTTAATTTATATAATCAATTTCTAGTATTATCTAAATCTAAATTATCACCTAAATTAAATACTCATTCTAATCATCTTTCTCTTAATCAAGCTTTTACATTATCAATTATACTATTATCAGTTCAATTTTTATATACATATACATATAATTTAGGAGATGAAAAATCATTATAATTATCTAATTTTAATTTATATTCTGCATAACCAGTCGATATTACATCAAATGAAAAAATATTATCTCTTGAAATTTGATTATTAATATAATTTATTTTATTATTAGTTTGTTTTTTAATAATTTGCTTAGTAATATCTTGATTATTAATTCATCTATACATTTCTTGTCTTTGATTTTTTACAGAAACATACTGATTTATATCAACATTAAAAATAGAAGAAGATACAGAAATTATAGATATCAGTAAAGGAATAAGTATTATAAATAGCATAATTTTTTATTTAATATCATTTAAAATAGCTTTAAAATAAGCTTGTCTTTGTAATATACAAGATGAATGTTTATACTTTGGATGTATAAATCTTTCAAAAAAATAATATTCTCAATATGTAGCAAAATCTTCTAATTGATTAGTTTTTCAATAATCTCTTATCATACAAGATGGATTTTTTATTTTATAATTATTATCATAAACATATCTACTCAAGAATGTTTTAGTATGTTGAAAGTTATCATTTCATTTAAAATCCCAAGCACTTGAAATAAATTTATTTAGATTTTTAACTTTACCATCTTTTAAAGTTAGATAATTAATATTATGAGAAAGTTCGTGAATTATAATATTTACTCTACCTTCTATTTTATCTTTATCAAAAGCTTTAGTAAGATATACTATTTTACCAAGAACTACCTTACTATAAGTTCAATTATGTGTCATAAGATTTGCTATTGTTTCTCCTTCTTCTGTTCAACCATCTACATAATGATTAAAATAATATTTAAAATTATTTAAAAACATATTTCAAATATTATTAGGCAATCATTTTTTTTCCATAATACATATTGATAATCAAACTATTTTTTTATCTTCTTGTTTTGTTACATCATATACATTTTTAGGTAATTCATATCAATGACAATTAAACTTATTCTCAAGTTCTGAAATAGATAATCAAAGTCTTTGTTTTTTTCTAGCTTCAGCATCTCTTCTATCTTCATCTTCTCTTTGTTCTATTGGTCAATAAGGTTTTCCCCAATTTTTTATTCTATTCCTCCATTTAGTATCTTTCAAATATTTATTTACCATATTATGTTTATCATAATATAATAATCCTTCAATACTTAAATTTAATCATCATACTATTTGATTATATAATTCATACTTATTAGCTAATTTTTCATATCTTCTTTTATAAAGATATTTATTTAATCTTATACTTATTATATTATATATTTTAGTAAGTTTTTTATTTAATATTGTAAGATATTGTATTCTTTGTTGTTTTGGCATTACTCTTATTTTTGCTAGTAATTTTTTTATAAATTGATAATTAAATCAAGCATAATTATTAAGAAATTTTTCATTCATAACACTTACTCAGTTTGCTTCAAATCACATAGCAACAACTAGATTAGCTGCAAGAACAGGATTATCATATCAAAATAAATCAGTATGATTATATATAGGACCTAATTCTATATTTCAATTAAGTCATTTAGGATTATACATTCAATAAAAAATACCGTATGTATATATATTGTTTGCACAAGGAAATATAGGGGTATTTATAGTTTCTTTTGCAAAACAGTCTTTTAATCTTCATATGTTTAATGGATACGAATTAGCATAAGTATTTGAATAAAAACTTAATCATAACATCATAAATACTATCAAAGAAATAATTTTTTTCATTTTTAAATTTATTTTTAAAAAGTAAAGTATTTATAATATAATAAATTATTTATTTATTTCAAATCAATTATTACATTCAAGAAGCATTTTGCATTTCTTTCATTCTTTGAGGTAATTCAGTCATAATAGAAAATAATCATCACATTATACTAAATACTGATATTGAAACAATTGCCATAATAATTCAAAACATAATTTTTTGAATTTTAGCAACATATTCTTCTAAATCATCTACATACATATCTATTTCCATTTTTATCTGTTCATCTGGTTTAGATACAGAGGATAAAGTTTCTATAGTATCTACAATATTTATATCAAAAATAGAAGCTCAAAAAAATTGTTTCTCACTCTCTTCAAATGTTTTTGAAATTAATTCAGGAACATCAGCCCAATAGAAATCTAAATTCAAATAAGGAAATAATTGTTTTAATTTATTATAAAATTCATTAGCATTAGTATTATAAAAACTATATAACATTAATATTTGTATATTATTTTGCTTTCTAATTAAATTTCATACTGCTGGTGCTTTTAAGATAATTCAATAAAAAGTTTTTTTAGCAAAAAGATAAACTAATCAAATTATAAATAAAGTACTTATTAATATTATAACTCCATAGAAAAAATAGTTAGCTATAATAGATACCATTAAACTATTACCATCAACTGGAGTTGTTCATCATAAACTTCTAATATTTATTTCCATAAATGATACAACTCTAGGAACAAGAAATAATTTAAAAGCTATACCTATTCATATAGTTGCAATTAACATCATAGTACCAAAAGATGCAATAGTACTTATTTTTTTTTTCATTTTATCAGTCATATATTCTATTTCTTGTATTCTTTTTATATCCTCATATTTTTGTTTATTATCTTTTTGTGATTGTATAATTTCAATAATTATATGT
>WFMP01000161.1 GCA_015489035.1 Candidatus Altimarinota bacterium | reverse complement strand
GCTCTATCTTTAACTCAAATGGACTTAGAGATGCCAACCTTTCCTCTTTCTCTTTTTGCTCTTGTTCGATTTTTTCTTGTTCTAATTTTTTAGCCTCTTCTTGTCTTTTTTTGTTTTGCAATCTCTCCTCTTTTTGTTTAGAAATAGTTTCTTTTATCTCTTTTTGTCGTGAATGCAAATCATTAAAATAGTTTTTATTGTTTTCATCTAAAAAATCAATAGCACTGGAATACTCCACCTCATTTATTAATTCTATCTTGATCCAGCCAAACGGAGAATCATCTTCATAGAGGGTGTGGGTAGCAACTGGTTTGTCATAGCTATTAAGCACATTCTCTCCATTATCAACCATAAAAGCTTTCCCACTAAACTTGCCTATTCTTGTTACAAAACTATATTTAGTAATTTGAAAAAAATTATTATCTCTACTGTTTGCAGTAAAAAACTCTTTCATCTTATGCTGAATATCTTCAAAAGAGTATTGAGTGTTTAACGAGCCAATGAAAGAAGAGCTTGTATCAATAATTTCAACAATTTGTGGTATATTACTTCTTGCTTCGGCGTTTGGGTTTTTATGTCGTCTGTAACTATAGCCAATCTGAGTATCTCCTTGAAGCATTAAAAAATCAGAAATGATTAACTGTTGACGCTTATCGTTTTCTTTTACTTTTTGAGGATAAATTTGAAATACTGTATCAAACATCCCTTTTAAACTACTACCCAAAATAACTGCTTTATGTGTATTTGGATTTTTATATGTTTTTTGAATTTCAAGAAGATTTTTATTTTTAGAGTTGTCCTTGTTTCTGGTTTTATTATATGTTTCTTCTACTTTTTTAGATATTTTAGTTTTATGATAAGCTATTTTTTTAGCTAAATCTTTATGATTTTTATAAAAATCAATTATTTGCATATAATCATTTAGTTTTTGATTGAATTGTTGTCTATCAGGCAATGATAGTGCTTGTAAAAACAGTACTTCGTCAAACTCATATAAATAGTGATCATCTATTACAAAGTTTGTCGGCTCATACACCTCACCTGTACCTATATGAACAGGTGATAATGCAGTAATTTTTAATCTGAACTGATTTAAGTTTTTCATAATAGATTCTCCTTTAGAGGTATGACTATACTATATCCTTGATGCACTGTTTCTTTGTATACAGAATGTCCCTGAATGGCCTTGCCGATATATTGAACAGATTTGTTTTTATCAAAAACAATAACACTTCCTGATTTTGCTAACAATAAAGGTTTCTTAAATGCTGAAGCTGTTGCTAAAGATGCACCATGTTTTGCAAATTTTGTTATTGGTGTATAAAAAATATCTTTACATTCAAGTCCTTCAAGAGTACTGTTGCTTAATGTCATATATGTAGTACTATTTTGTTTTTGTAATGAAACCTCTGAAAAGTCACTAAAAGAAAACCGTCCTTTTCCAATACTGCTATTTTTACCAAAACCCATTTCACTTACTGTATTCATAGATTTTTGCAGATCCTCTAAGCTAAATTTTTGTTCATCCAATAAAATATAAATATCATGGTCTGATAGTATCATCTCCTCTTCACTGTAAGGATCAAAACCATCATCACCGGTTGTAAAAGTTTTATAGTTAATGCTATTTTTTACCACTGAATCTTTCTTATTAATATAATCAGCTTCTTTATTGGTCTTTGCTTTTGAAAATTGAGCATTTTGCAAATGTTCTAGTGTAAGCCAAACTTTTTTACGATTCATTTTTTTCTCATCAGGATTTTCTGACAATAATCTGCTTGGTAGAGACGGTTTTGGTAAATAGCCACTTGCAAAGCCATCAGACACTATCACAAAAGGCTTCTCTTGATAATTACCTAAAAGATCCTTTAGTTTTTCTTCACCAAAACTATAGCGTATAGCCCAGCACAATTGACCGAAGATTGTATCACCTTGCAAGGCAGTTGCAAAAGTTGAGAGTGGTGTGATTGTAGTTTTATAAAGTTTCATACTCTACTCACTTATAAATCTTACTCTACCATACCCACGACTTCCACTTCCTCCAAGATAATCATTTTCAATAAGTTCAAACCCTTTTTTTATCATTTCCAAGAGTTCTTGTTTATTGTCTTCATCTAATATTTTTACTCTTATATCATAGTTAAATTTAACTCCAGCGGGCACTCTTTCTGTTTGTCTAGGATGTTCAGCGGTTCCTTTTTGGCGATTAATAACATTTTCATATTTTGCTTCGCTTAGTTCCATTTCTTGGCTATCTTTTGACAAAGAACAATCGCCTACACTAATTCTTGTAATACCATATTTACCCTCTTTGTCGCCAAAAAGTTTTAACAAATTTGTTGCATCTGTTTTTATTTTTTCATCATTAAAAATTGGGTTATCCAGTAGTTTTGAGCTAAAAGGTGTCCCATCACCAATTCCTACAACCCCTATATGCCACTCTAACAAACTTCTCATTTTACCCTTGAGAGAGCTTCCCGGTATGTATGGTTTATCACTATTTATGTCTTTAATAACACCATTGTCAATTCCACCAATTTTCATCGTATCATCACCGCCTCCAATGTGAAGACCACTTAATAATTCTATTTGTCCTGTCAATTTTTCTATTTTCATCATTTTATTTTCTCCCCTCTAAACTTTTATGAAATCCGATAACTGCTTCAAAAAAGAGTTTGAATGTATTTAAATCTTTTTTTGTACGTATTTGATTAATAGATGTCTCCATCATATCAACAAAAGACTTGTTGACAAGTTTACCACCACCACTGTTTCTTTGACTTGCATATGCTACTTTTGAATTAAGCATTTTTATAAATGGTAAAATCTCATTATTGAACTCTTCATCATCAACAGATTTCGCTTTATCATTAAGTTCTAATACTTTATCATAGAATTTTCTTATTTGAGTATTTTGCACACCACCTTTACCAACCCCTATATTTTCTGCCATTTTTTTAGCGGTTTTATTAAATAACTCACTATCTTTAGTGTAATCTAAAACTATCATACTGCTCTCCTTTTATATACAAATTCACTTAAATATATTTTTGTCTCACTTGGACTTTGTGAGATATACTTATCTAATCCCATTAATAATTCCTTATCTTTATCCATGTTCATATTTCTACTAAACAAATAGTTTAACTTTGATTTCCACATACTATTTTTTATGTCATTTGCAACATTCTTACTCATATTACAAAACTCCAAAAACCTGTATACTGTAACAGTTTCTAAGTTTTGATAATTTTGAAAAATTAGCTCAAGATTAGTATATACCTCGATATAACTCTTCCATTTTACACTCTCACTCCAAATTGTTAAACCATCTTTGCCATCAAGCTCTTTTGAGGCTTCAAGCAGCTCTTCTGTGTGCTCTGCCAAATAACTTATAGGGGTTGCAGGTTTTGCAATAGAGATACCAAATGAGATAGAAAGTTTAGTTTTATTATAGTTGATATATGTTTTGAAGTCTTTTTGAATAACTCGTGAAAATTGCATAATTTCATCCCATGCACCAACTAAAAAAAGATCATCTCCCCCGGCAAAAACAGTATAAATATTACGATATTGTTCTCGTAAAAGTTTTGGTACATAAAGAGAGAAAAAAGAATCAATCCCTTTACTAAATTCATCGAAGTTTTCAAAGCTTTGTGTTACGTCACTCTGTTTGATAAAATTTCCCATACTATCTACATCAGCTTTTAAAACGCCAAGTGCTTTTATGCCGTTTTCATCATTACTGCAACTATTATTTGCTATATCACTAAAAAGAAGCGGTTCACCATCTTCTTTGTTTGGTATATATGATTTGATGCGATTATCCAACTTTATTTCGAGATTGAAATTATCAAAAGATATTCCCAATTCATCGGCATATGGATCTTTTGCTTCTTTTTTTGTAAGTTTTCTACCAAGTTTAATAAATATATCGCATATATGGCAATATTCATCTTCTATTTTTCTTATGTTACACACTTTACATAACGTTTTATTGTCTAGATTTGTATCGTATTCAAGTATTGGCGTTTGTTTCAAAAGATTAAATTTCTGATACTTTGTATTTTCCATATTTATAGCAAGAGTATCTCTAAAAGCTTTATAGTTTTTTGTCCAGTCATCTTTTGTTAATGATAATGAAACAATGGAAATACCACTAAGTCCAAAAAAGTTTTTAATAAAATAATCATCAACCTTTTCTTGTATATTTTTTATGTCAACACTTTCCATAGGTACTAAAATTTCAAATTTACCGGCATTATTACTTATAATATATTTTTCAGCTATACTGAGTGTAAAACAGATATATTTTGCTAAAAGTTCCGTATATATTTGTACAAAGGCTGATTTACTTCTTAGTACCTTTGCTGCATTTTGTGTTGTTAATCCATCAAATATAAAATTTTGTATTCCCCAAAAATCCCCAGCTATGTAAGTCATCTTATCTTGTAGTAGCTGATCTATATCAGATCTTTTATATTCTGGATCATATACAGCGGTATTAAAATACTTACTCATCACGCCTCCTTCACTTTAATTTTTCCAAGACCAAAAACAGTCTGTTTTCCAACACCTATGAGTTCCCCAACTTTTAAAACTTCATAACACTCTTTATTCAGCCCAATTATTTCTATTTTACCCATTATACCTCCTAAGTTCATTGTTGTTTTTTGACGGTTGCTCATTCTTGTTAACTCTTTGTAGTGAAGATCTTTTTTTACTATCTCTCCTTGAATGGAGTATGGAAATTTTTTATAACCTTTGCCTAAAAGTTGCATTTGTCGTTGGTAAATTGAGTTGATAATATCTTTAAGCTCTAATCTGTCATCTCTTATAAAATTATTTTCTTTTTTTATTCTCAATGGAGTCTTAATAACCAAAGTAATATTTTTTTTTATATCATTTATTTGCAACTTTTTTATATATACGTCTGGTAAATGTAACTCTCCATTTTTTAATGATTGTTCACCATTGATAAAAAGTTCAAAGTCCGGATATATTATTCGCTCTCTACCCAAACCATTTTTGGTTAGCATCATATGTAATGCACTGACAATATAAGGAAGTTGTTTTGTTGCTTCATCAAATAGATAAAGATTAAAATCATAATACTCAAGCCCAAGCTCAAAATCAAACCTATACTTATGAAAACTATTTTTTTGCTCATAAAATTGATAGTATGTGCAACTACTTACACTAAAACATCCTTCACATTTAAAAGAGGGATTTATGCAAGATACCTTTTTTAGAGCATAGCCTAATGCCCCACGTAGTTGAGAGCCTATAAAATATGGAGGTTTTTTATTAGGTTTTATTAAAATAGATATTTGAGTAAATTTCATTAGGTTTTATTGTCCTTTGCCAATGAAGTATAACATTTATAAATTAATTAATAATAAAATATAATTGATTTTATTTATAATTCTCAATGTTATAAGAATTTATAAAGCCCTTTTCTGTCAAATTCCACCACATTGTACTAATTTTTAAAGAATGAGTTGTACCTCAGAATTTTTGTTTATTAATTATTATCGCGGATCAAGAATCTGATTCTTGTGTTGCGATAATAATTGTTAAAACAGCGATTGCTATTTTTCCAGCAGTTACCCAATTCATATTCCCTCTTTGATTTGATTAGATAATTATCATATAATATATAGACATATATTGTCTATTTAAAAATATTTAAAACTTAAAACTCTAGATATTGCTTTAAATCATTTTTAATCTTCTCTTTCAAAGAAAGCGGCTCTATCACTCTCATATACGGAATCCATTTTTTAATAAGCTCCTCCATCTCCATCTCTTGTGTTACTCTAAACGCAAGTAGCAAAGAGCCATCATTATTTGTTTGAACTATCTTTTGAGACGGTAAAAACTTCTTGAGTTTAAAAAATCTTGCCTTTTTACTATCGACTTCGACTAGCACTTCTATCATGTGAGTTCTATAGTTTGGGGTGTATTTTGGGAATGGTGTTTGCAGCTCTTTTATGAATGATTCTATATCAGGATTAAGATGAAATGTTTTTGTATGAAGTTTGATCTCTTGAATATTTGAGATTCTAAAAATGCTAAAAGGGTGTTCTATGTCTATGTTTTCACAGGCAAGGTAAAAGTTTTCACTCATAAAGACAATTTTATAAGGTTTTATCTCATACTCTTTTTCTCCACTTTTCTCTTTTTGGATGATAGTTGCATACCGTTTCCATGTAATTGCTCTTTCTATCTCTTTAAGGAGTTGCACATCTCCCTTTTTAGTCTCATAGGGCTTTGTGATGAATTCATAACACTCTTTTGATTTCTTGATTTTGGAGTCAATGATGCGTTTATCATCTTTTGAAATACTCAAGCCCTCTAAAATATTATTTCTTTGAGCAATATTAAAAGTTTGAACCATTAATGCCAATGTATCTTTGTCCATAAAATTACTAAAGATATCATTTGTAATCGCTTTATAACAACCCTTCTCTCCACCACGAATAAGCTCAAAACTCTCTGGAAAGTACTGTTTTATAACATCAAGATCTCTACGGATAGTTTTTTCACTTTTTCCATACCACATAGGATCATTAGTCAATGTTTCAATACATACTTTTTGACCATCATTAAATCGTCTTAAAAGTTCAAGTACTCTTGCTTGTGGATTTGTTGCCATTTTTGCTCCTCATAGTTTATTAATTGTTACCATTATAGCTTAGATTCTAGTCATATTATGTCTAAAATTATTTCTTTATCAAATAGAGCTTGATATTGTATTTTTTACACATCGCATCAACTCTCTTAAGATAGCGTTGCTCTTTTGGCAGATTGATAATGAGCGCAATTGCCGGTTTTTTGTGAGTCATATATCCATAATAAAGAGACTGCCCGATACTCTCAGCCCATTTCTTCGCAAAATCAACCTCTATTGCATATCTGTCTGTCAAACAATCAACCCGTGTCCTGTCTTGAAGCACAACTTCCATCTCTCCACCAAGTGTGTTGCAAAGCTGCGTTTGGTAGTATTTCTCATGATGTAAATTTTTTGCCTGAAGTGCTGTAAAAATGAGCAAACAAAGTAAAAGAGATCTCTTTATATTAGTTTGAAGCATCTTTTTTCTTTGGCATGGAAAATTGTGGTATTTTTTCATGGTTTTGTTCTTTAGACTCTATAATTGTTGGGGCAAGCTTCATCTCTTGTATCATTATTCCATCTTTATAGACTCTTTTATAGACATAATTGTTCTCTTTTATGTACTCCGTACCACTAAAAGGTTTCCCCTCTTTTTTCTTTTGGATATTGGTTCGTTTTATGAGGTTATCATTTTGTTGTTGGCTTTTTGCACTATTAAATGATGGATAGTTTATAGATTTATCCGGCAGCAACCATACAAGAACTACTAACAGTAAGAGTATGATAAATAAAAATCCCACAATATAAAGAGCCTGTCTGAGTCTCTCTTTGAGTATTTGTGTTTTAGCCTCTTGTACTCTTTTTTTGGCTTCTTGTGCTTTTCTTTGTATCTCTAACTCTATGAGTTGATTATGCAGCTGAGTGTTTATCATCTGTTGCTCCGGTTTTTAGAGTAAAATCTTTTTTGTTTTGACCAATAGTTTCTAAAAACTCATCGAGATCTTTTGATTTTGCGGTATTGCCTGTAATCTCATTTAGTTTATTCAAATCAACATCAGCAGGAATGACAACAAACTCTTTTTCAATAATTGGTTTTTCAACAATTCGCTCAACTATTACCTCTTTTTCTATGATGTGAGGTACCTCAATTTCAACTTTTACGATCTCTTTGCCGTCTTTATAAACCTCTTTGATAACTTCTACCTCTTTTTCAACCTCTATCTCTTTAATAGCTACTTTTCTTTTGCGAGTTTTTATAAGATAGACAACTATTTTTTTCAACATCCCCACAAAAAGCATCACAGCATCATAAGTTGTTTTTTTATCTTTTTTTCTTTGTGCAATCTCTTGTTCTTTGAGTTGCTGTTTTTGTGCTCTTTTTTCTTTATTTTTGGGAGTGTTCATTGACACAAAAATTACAAAGAGAATGTATATCGGATAGACAACTGCTGAGAGCAGCATTACATAAGCTCTCTCGGGTGTTGTGATTTTTCCTTTGAAAAACAGATTAAAAAGGTCCATAATTCTTACATGTAAGAGTGATTCTTCCTCTTTATTTTTGAGAGTGAGGCTGTTTTGCGTTTGGAACTGCTCTTCATCTTGTGTGATAGCTTCTATTTTATTTGCATAGTTGAGTATTTTTGCTTCTGTTTGCTTTATCTTTTTAAGCAGTTCTTTTTATTGTCAAATTTTTCTTGTAGCAGTTCATTTGAGATATTGATGGCGTTTTGTGCATTGGATTTTCTTGCAAGACAATCTTTTGTATCGCACATGAGACCGTTGTTGTAAACAGTATCGTTAAAGCGTCTGTACTTTTTATCAAGATCTTTTTTAGAAATGGTAATTTGTTGCTGTAGATCTGTAAGTTCTTGTTGGTATTGACTAAGATACTTTTGCAAATCTTTTTTACTCTTTTGTAATTTTAGCTGCGTTGCTTTTTTTGCATCTATGACAGCTTCTTGTTGCTGAACATGATGATACTTTGCTTCAACCAGGCTCCATATAGTCTGATCTATCCCTACAAACGAGATAATCCACATCAACATAAATACTGCAGCCAATC
>WFMP01000160.1 GCA_015489035.1 Candidatus Altimarinota bacterium | reverse complement strand
TTAGAATTATTACTTGGACTTTTAAGAAGTAGATTAAATAA
Source organism: Candidatus Altimarinota bacterium (assembly GCA_015489035.1). Taxonomy (GTDB): domain Bacteria; phylum Patescibacteriota; class Gracilibacteria; order Absconditabacterales; family Absconditicoccaceae; genus S009-33. Next base: position 2,427 of record WFMP01000160.1, on the reverse strand, counting down.
TGATCAAATAAAAAAATACTTTTCTCCAGATCAAAAAATAATCAAAAATTATATTAAACTAGTGGATACAATAACTCAAAAAATTATTTTAGAAAATATTACATTGAAATCTCGTATTGAATTAAGCATAGAAAAACCACAAGATTTCAAAAATACTCCAGATTTACTTTATGCATTGAGGATGTATCTATCTGGTAATATAGAAGCTACACAAAGTATTAAAGTTTTAGGAGTAAGTGATGATTAAAAAAACAGTAATTATAAATCGTGCTGTTCCTGGTAGTGGAAAGACAACTATTACAAATTGTATTCTCCGTGAATTAAAAAATAATGATATAAACGTAGCTGTTCATTCTACGGATGAATATTTTATGGTTGAAAATAGATATGTGTTTGATATTACAAAATTATATAAATACCATCAAAACAACTTACTAGAATTTGAAAAAAGTATAAGTAAAAAACTTGATGTTGTAATATGTGATAATACAAATATAGCTCCTTGGCAAACTGAAGCATATACAGAATTAGCAAGAAAATATAATTATCAAATTGTAGTTATTACACTCGATCCAAGAGAACTTGAAAAACATGTGGTATCGCAAAAAGTAACTGTTGAGAAGCCAGATGCTCATGAAGTGAGTGAAGAAATTTTAAAAAATATGATAAAAGAGTATCATATATATGATGATTTATTAAATCCTAAAATTCTTATAGATAAAGAGAGGCATGTACAATATAAATGGGATACTGATACTAATACCAAAAGTATAATAGGAATAGCTAAACATTTTGATAGCGATTATATTATAAAAATATTACCTAATGAATATAAAAATATTCAACAAACAATAGGAACTAAAATTTTAAAATTAATAAAGGCACAAAAATGAAAAAAATATTATTAACATGGTACGGAATAACTGACTTAAAGGCTTCTTTTGGAACGGAATATAGTACAGGACCCATTTTAAGTGCTTTATCTTCAGAAGAATATACAGATGTATTAATTTTAGGCTATACAAATTCAGAAAAGAATACTACGAAACAAGACGAATTTACATCAAATTTGATAGAAGCTCAAAATGCTTTTAATGATAATAAGCAAGCTGATGTTTGGAGCTTTGTGAATAAATATTCTAATACGGACATTGCTCATAAATATTTTACTTCATGGCTTGAACAGAAACTTCAACAAGAATCTATACCCACTGAAATTAATTTTCATTCTGTTGAATTATCTCACTTGAATGATACGGAAGGGATATACAATATTGCCGTGCAAGTTCTAGATATTGTAGCTTCATGGAATGTAAAAAAAGAAATATACTTTTACTTAAGTCCAGGAACTCCAGTAATGGCTTTTGTTTGGGCTTTCGCAGCATTAAGACATCCAAATCTTGATAAAAGGTTATTAGCTTCTCCTGTGATGAATAAGAAACCAGAAATAGTCGAATTACCAAAAGAATGGCTTGAATGGCATAGTAATTCTATCAATGAAAATGGCGAACATCTAAATGAGTATGACATTATATTTCATTTATTCGGAGAGCAAAGAATGCCTACCTTGCTAGGAATGTTACAATTTAAAACGAAGAAGCATGTTTTTATTAATTCTTATCAATATCCTGCAAGTATGATGAAAGAATTTCTCAATGGTTCAGATTTTGCAGAAATTGCAGTAGAACCATTTAATCCACTTGATACAAAAGACAAAATACTAAAATATTTACAAAATACATCAGCTGATAAAAAAATAGGCTTTAATTTAACTGGCGGAACTAAATTGATGTATGCAGGTGCTTTATCAGCTTGTAAAAAAATCAATGCTACACCTTTCTATTTTGATATTATCCATGATAAATTAATTTTCTTAAATGACTTTAAAACAGAAGAAAGTAAACCAATTACCTCAATAGAAACTTTTATAATATTACATAGTGATAACTTATTTATTGTAAAAAAAGGCTATTGGAACGATATAAAAGATATTAATAATAAAAATAGAATAGAACTAACAAATTTTTTATGGAAATCTCGATCTAAAATTGCAAAATTATATAAATCTATAATTCCTTATGTTAAGGATAGAAGAACTTTTTCGATACAGAAAAACAATATCAATATAAAGTTTTCTTCTAATTATGATGTTGAATTGAAAATTGAGGACAAAACTTTTACTTTTACAAACTGGAAAGATTTTCCAGTATATATTACAGGAGGATGGTTTGAAGAATATACTTACATGCAGTTACAACCTTTAGTTGAAAAGAGAATTATTTATGACCTGAGAATTGGATTGGAAATAGGTTTTAAAGAAAAGACCAATGCTAAAAATTCATCTGGACTAGGTAATTTAAAAAATATGTTTGGTGATACTTACCAAGAGCTTGATATAACTTTTACAGATGGTAAAAAACTTTACAT
>WFMP01000159.1 GCA_015489035.1 Candidatus Altimarinota bacterium | reverse complement strand
GAATATATTTTATTTATATAAATTTTTAAAAAGAATATGAAACAATATTTGAATAAATTGTATTTTACCTTATGATGAGCATTTATAGCATTATTGATCATTTTTACGCAATGATGAATAACACACTGGAGAGAATGATTAGATTTGGCTTGATGAGTTAGATTACTTTATAACATGGATTTTTCTCAATATAGGGCAAATTATAAAAATACGGCTCAATTTGATCAACAAAGAAATAATGTTGTTAATATTGTTAAGGAAAATATTGATGGTAGAATTTCTAAACTTTGAGTATCTGATTATAGTGCAAGACATATAGTTTTGTGAGGTAAAGATTATATTCAAATTGATTTATGATGAATTAAAAATATTGAAAAAGCTAAAAAAACTATTTGAAAAACTGTTCAAATGACTTTTAAAGTTCCATTTACATGATTGGTTACAAAAACTATAAAAAATAATAGGCAACTTTTGGCAGAAAAGATATTGTCAAATATTAAATCTTGAAAAACTGATAAAATTGCTGATTACATTTCAGATCCAAGAGCTTGGAATATTTATACTCAACAGGTTAGTATAACTTGATCCGATTTGACAAAAGTATTTTGACAAAACATAGAAAAGGCACTTACTTGAGGATATGTTTATCCTGAATTATTAACTAGTAAAAAAAGTTTTGATATTTATCAATTTATAGGTAAGAATAAAAATAAATATAATTTTATAAGGATTTCTATATTATTTGCACCACATTGGATGGTAGCAAAAGAAAATTGAGAGCTTCTTAATGGTGAAAGATTTAAGATGGCTACAGTATCTAGATCTCCAGGATGACAAGTTGCAGTGAATATTTTCTTTGACGATAAAGGTAGAACATTGTTCTGAGCACTTACAAAGAAATACCTTTGACAACAAATGGCTATATTTGTATGAAATAAATTAATGACGGATCCAGTTATAAGAGCAGTAATAGATGGGTGAGTAGCTCAAATAACCTGAAGATATACTCCAGCTGCAGCACAAAAATTAGCAAATAACCTTAATACTTGAGCAATGCCAGTTCCTTTGAAACTTGAACAAGAAGAGAAAGTATCTCCTACTTTATGACATAGAGCTTTTAGAAATGCAATATTGGCTGCTTGATTATGAACATTACTTATATTTATAATGTTCCTTATTATCTACTGATTTAGGTATGCTTTAGTTACATTACTTTCATTAACTATTTTCTTTGTGGTTTTGTGATGATTTATTAAATTGTTTTGAGTAGTATTGTCATTGTCTGCAATTTGAGCTATTATCTTAAATATTGGTATGGCTGTAGATGCAAATGTAATTATATTTGAAAGAATTAGAGAAAATTTGAAAGCTGGTAGTAGTTGGCTAACTTCGATTACAGAATGATATGAAAGTTCTATTTCTGCAATTAGAGATGGTAATCTTACAACAGGTTTGATAGCATTTTTATTGTTTATGATAGGTACAAATATATTTAAATGATTTGGTACTATGATGATAGTAAATATATTTATAGTATTAGCTATTATGCTTCCGTCTATTCCAGGTTTACTTATTTTAGTAAATAAAAATAGAAAATAAATTAATTTAGAGAAGGTATTTTGTTGCCTTCTTTTTTTATATTGTAGGTTTTTCAATAAAATATCATATAATTAAACTGTGCTTGATTTAGTTTGTGAAATATTATATAATTAAGTTGTACTTGATTTAGTTTGTAAAATATTATTTATGAATAAAAAACTATTAATTATTTTATTTTCTTTTATTTTATTGTGATGAATATTCTTTTTTATGAAAGGAAATAAAATACATCAGATAAATAAAAAAAATATTATTACTCATACAATGGAAAAAACACATAAATTTACTAATACTAAAACTATTAGTAGTGATTCTATTAAACAAAATATAAATGATAAGAAAAAAATAAATAACAATTGAAGTACATTAGAAAAGAATGAAATTGAAGTAGCAGTAAATAATTTATATCTTAATCCTTGAACTGATTTATTTGAAAAAGAAGCTAATCTTAGTTTGGAATTATATAAAAAATTTTCTAAGAGAACTTTTTTGAAATATGTATTCATAGCACTGATAAGATGAGATTACAATAGTATCAAAAAACTCAAACAATATTATTTAATAAAATTCGGTAAGAATATTTTAAATTGATATAAAAAATATACTTATATTATTAAATTAAATAAAAAAGTTGATAGTCTAAAAGTAAATTGAAAAGAAATTAAAAGTGATGGAGACAAATTTATTTACGAAACTTATTTTCCTTTCAATTTTAATATAATAATTTATAAGAAATGATGTGTTCCAATGTTGAGGAAGAAGATATGATATATATCTGATAAAAAAATTAATATAAAATTTACTTGCATTAGAATGAAAAAAATAACCTGTAATGATAAAGTTTGAAAAATCAAAATTTGAAAATTAGTTGCTGATTTGTCAAATATTTGTTGAAATAATAACATAAAAGAAGTTGATTATGCTTATTTGAATGAAATCAATGCTAAAGTATTGTGATATCTAGATTTACCAGTGTTTGGTGAATATTGATATAAATTATTAGCACAATGATTTGATACTTATTGAATGCCTATTATTATTTTGAAAAATGATAAAGGTAATATAGTTAATAATTGTGTTCCAATATTTTATAAATATAAAAGTAAAAAAAATAAATATCTCTCAGTTAATAAATATTTTGGTGCTGTCTATTGGCAAAAAAAATGATATCCATGATGGTGGAATTTAGATCTTTCAAGATGAATATGGTATGCTGGTTATCAACAAATTTATGATAAAACAAATAATACGTTTTTAGCCAAATATTGTTATAAATTTTAAAATTTAATAAAATAAAAATGAAAAAAATTATAGAAAAAATTATTACTATATTTGTATTGAGTTTATCTATATATGGTGTTTCTTTTGCAAATATAGATTCTACAAGAGCTAGTTGAATTGCTAAATTTGACGTAAATTATTTATGAACTGCTAATAAATGTGGTTACTCTATTTGATATGTTTTAGGTTTTCATGAATGATATCTTAGAAAATATGTATCTTTGGTTCCTGTTCCAGTAAATTTGGATAGTATAATAAATCAAGTAAATATATCTACCTTTGGTTGTTCTTATGATACTTGGAAAAATAAGTTGAGTTCTAATAAAAAAATATGTTCAAATTCTTATTTAAAAACTCCATTCTTTTCTACTGATAGTTTGTGAGTATATGATAGTTGAACATTTCTTTCTTTGTCTATTACATGAAATTTATTAAGAAAAAATGATAGTACAATTACTTGTAATTGAAAATGTTATATTAATTTATTAAATATAAATAATATAGTTGGTAATAGAACTGTTGTAAGTAAAGAATTTCCAATAGATTTAACTTGATGAAAAATAAGTTTTTTTGATACGGGTATTATAGTTTATTCTTGAACTGATGTGTTTAAAACATTAAATTGGAGTAACATGGGTATTTATCCATGATATTCTCCTATTAGTAAGTATATAAAAAAATTAGTTTACTGACAAAAATATGAAGTTACTTATAAATATTTGAATTATAAATTATTATGAGCAGTTGAATATGACTTAGAAAAATTATATAATTACAAGAGTTTTAGAAATTTATGGCATTGATTAACTAAAGTATGAGATGCATTAGTTATTAAACCTATTTGATGAAAAAATTATAATGGATATAAAAGTATGTATTTTGATGGATCTCGTGCCATTACACAAGGAAACTGAACAGCTCAAAATGTATTAAACTATAAAAATAATTTATGTCATAGAAACTATGAAGCATGAGCACGGTGGTGGATAGCTAAAAATTATGGAGGAAAAAAAGTAACTTCATTTGCTAAAAGTTTAGGTATGTCACCTCTAGACCATTCGAGTTATACATGTGCATCTACATGGTTAAAAATTAAATATAATTATTTTGATGGTAAAAGAACTGATAAATTGTATGTAAGTAATATAAACATTTGAATAAATGTGAATGGTAGTATTACTAGAAAAGAAAGTATAAATAAGTGTAATATTAATAATTCGAATTGGAAAAGACCATCAGATGCTCATATAGATGTTTCTAAATTGGAATTAAAAATTAATGGTGAAAATAGTTATAAAGATCCTGTCGAGAATAAATTTATAAATTATACTACAGATAAAAATAAGGTTTGTATGAATAATATTAAAATAAAATCTGTACCTATGGATTATGTATGAGGAGCTAATCATGTCCATGTTGAGTATAGAGATATAACTGCTATCCAGATGATTATTAGGCCGCGATGATCTAGAATAAATTTAGGTGAAAGTAATATGGTACCTGTTTCTGTCAGTAAATCTGATGTTCCAAAAAATTTAAATAATATTTGTTTTAATATAGATTGGAATAAGAATAAATGAAGAAATGCGTTTAAAAAACCTTGAAAGTATTGGTTTTTACTGAAGTTTTGGTCTAATGATGAAATTAGAGGAAATACAGCTTTAATGAATATTAAAATTATACCAAATAATAGTTATCAAATTAATAGTTTATCACATAATTCAAATATAAAAGCTGATGGTAGGCATACTTTGGTATTTACAGGAAAAATTACTGATAGTTTTTGAAATATTATTAAATTATCTTCAAGATTAATATCTGATTATTCTATTTGAAATAATATAATTGATAGAGATGAAACTACTCATTTAATACAAAATTGATTATTTAGTATGTTCCCTCGCTATTTAGAAGATTGATTATTTAAATTATATTATGTTGCTTATAATAAGAAAGTTATGAATAATAAGCCATCACTTACTTTGTGAGTAAGGAAAAGATTATTAAATGGTAATTTAGGTAATGTTGTGCATTTAAGTAAAGAGTTTACTTTACCTAATATAAATTGAATATTCAATATAGAGTTATTAACCTGAGCAAACAATTGAAATTCTTTACCTTTTAATACAGATGTTAAGTTTAAGTTACAATTAAAAAATACTGGTAGTTCTAAATTAACTAATATGAAAATTAAATTCATACCTAAATTTGAAATTAATGGTAGTAGTTATACTTGAGTAAAATTTGTTCCTTCTACCTGAAGTATAGTATTAAAAAATATGTTAGATTGAAATTATAATCTTGGTGTTTTAAATCCGAATAATACTAAAGATATTTATTTTACAGGCCGTATTGAATATTCCGGTAATAATAATTCTTTTGATTCAAAAATACAAATTAAATGAAAAGTGTTATTGGATTATGTTCTAGATTGATCAGATTGAGATAAGTCTGTAAAAACATTTTATGATGTAAATTCTAATTTAAACATTAATTATTGGTGAGTATATATAGAATGACTAGCATCTAATGCAGTAAAGTGATTGTATGAAATTTTAAGGAAAGATAAGAATTATCAAGCTTCTACAAGTTCAGCATCTGATTTAAAAATTAAAACTTATAACAAGATTGTACAAAATTCTAATAAATTAATAAGATGAGTAGAAAAGAATAAAGAAATAAGTTTAACTGATATTTGATGAATATATTCAAATGATGGACAGGATATCACTTTAAATTGATGAAATATAACAAAAAAATCATTAATTTATGTGAAATGAGCAGATGTAATTATAAAATGAAATATAAAAGAAAAATGATGATTATTAACTATAGTGGCTGTATGAAATAGTTATTGAGAATGATGACATATTTATATTGATAAGGATGTTACAAATATAGATGCAATAATGATTAGTCAAAACTGAATTTACCCACTTTTAGCTAAAAATTGAAAAAAATTAAAGATTTGAAGTATGTTGGAAGTTGTAAAATGAAATAAAAATAGTGAATTAAATAATCAATTGCTTATCTATGGAATGGTAATATCTAGAAGTAATACTGTTTGATGATCAATTAGAATAAATGGAAAATATGTAGAACCATGATGAAAATATGTAGTATGAAATACAGCTAATTTTTATAGAGCAGCTGTGTATGATTTGAACTACTTGAGGAGATATAATGTTAATTTTAATCCTTGAAGATGAGCTTGTAAAATTACTGATATAAATTATAAGGGTAGTTGTGATAAGATAGATTTAGATAAATATGGTACATATCCTGTGATAATCGAATATAATCCTAAAATACAAACAGATAATCCATATTGATTTTAATTTAGAGAAGGTATTTAACCTTCTTTTTTTATAAAACATCTTGATTTTTATGTTGTTCTATTTACAACAAAGGTAATTTATATGTATAAAAAGATAATATGTCAAATATAGAAAAAATTACACAACAAGATAAAAATGATTTCAAAAAATTATTAGAAGATATGGCCTTGTCTATAAAAAAAGAAGAAAAGTCATCAAATAAAACTACTGAAGTAGATGAAAACATATTAAAATTATCTTCAAAGATAGAAAGTATTTCTACTCAAAAAGAAGCTAGTGATTTTTTGAATGAGATACAAGATGAATTATGAGCTTTGAAGGAATATTCAGAATTTAAAAATATTTTATCAAGTTTAGAAAAAAAAGTTGATGAATTAAAAGATAAATATTCTCAAAATATAAAAAGTAAATTAACTGACTTACAAAAAGATATTTTTGATAATAATAATCTAACAAAAGAACAATTATTAAAAAAAGCAGATGAATGAAGGAAACAAGCAAGTAGTAATATTAAAAATTGAATAGTTTCTAAACTAGCTCAAAGGGATGATTGGATATGAAGGTTAGCTAAAAAAACAGATAGTTAAAATTTTGTTTAAGTAAATATTTGTTTTTGTTGAAACAAAAGTAATTTTCTATAAAATAGCCAAACAGTTATTTTTAGATTTAATTAATTAAAATAATATATGAAAAATCAAAATAAAATATTTTATAAATACATAAATTTATTGGTGATAGTTTCAAAGTATACTTATGCAAGAAAAAATTGAAAAGAAGTAAGTTTGGAAGATGTGTTTTTTACGTTATTAAACTTATTTAATAAAAATACTCAAATTAAATCTTTTTTTGTAGATGAATGAATAAATATAGATGGTATGATAAATATTTTTAAAAAAGATTATGATTTAGATAGTGTAGATATGTCAAATGTGTGAGATAATTGATTTATTTTGTCTGCCGATGTAATTAAAGTTTTTGAAAATTTAGAATCTTCTCATGGTAAATCATTATTTTCATTTTCGTTATTTTTAGATTTAATTTATGAAAATAAGATATTTGATGTTTTATCTGATAATTGATTTTTTGATTTTTTTGAATCATTAGATATTAAACAATTTTTAGATTCTGCTTATGAAGATGATTCTTTGGTAGATGCATTTTGAAATATTTTTTCTTTGAAAGAAGTTGTTTCAACTATAGAAAAAGATGATTTTCAAAAGGTTTTGGCTGCAGATGATTATTCAGATTATGATTATTTGGATGATGATGTGGAAGAATGAGAAACAAAACAATCTAAAAAGGAATCTACAAAATGAAAAGATAAATTAGTGATAGATACATTTTGAACAAATTTAGTTGCAGAAGCTAAAAAGTGAAATTTGGAGCCAGTAGTTGGTAGAGAAAATGAAATGAAGCAAGTAATTTATACTTTGTTAAGAAAAACTAAGTCAAACCCATTGTTAATTTGAGATGCATGAGTTGGTAAAACTGCAATAGTTGAATGATTAGCTCAAAAAATAGTTTCTTGAGATGTTCCTACAAAACTTAAAAATAAGAAAATTTATATGTTGGATATGTGAACTTTGGTAGCTTGAACTAAGTTCAGAGGTGAGTTTGAGTCAAGATTAAAATCTATCATAGAAGAATCTATCAATCCAGAAAATAATATAATTTTGTTTATAGATGAAATTCATACTATAGTTTGAGCTTGAAATCAAGAAGGTGGCGCAGATACTGCAAATATTATTAAACCACATCTTGCTAGATGAGATTTGACTCTTATTTGAGCTACTACTTTTGATGAATATAAAAAATATATTGAAAAAGATCCAGCTTTGACAAGAAGGTTTCAAGTTGTAAAAATTGAGGAGCCTACTGAAAAATGAGCTATTAAATTGTTAGAATGAATAAAATATAGGTTTGAAGATTTTCATGGTGTAAATATTTCATCTTGAGCTGTAGAAACTGCAGTTAAACTATCAAAAAGATATATTTTGGATAAACAATTACCTGATAAAGCTATAGATTTGATAGATGAAGCTTGTTCTAGAGTTTGAGAAAAAGTTATGTCAAAAAATATAAGTAAAAAGATAGATGAAATAAATAAAAATATAGAAAAGCTAGAAAAAGAAATAGAAAAAGCTGTTTCTGAACAAGATTATTTTACAGCTGCTGACTATAAAGAAAAAATATCAAATCTTAAACAAGATATTATTAAATTACAGACTACAGATGATAGACCAAAAGAGAAAAGACAAACTATTACTGAAGAAGATATTGAAAATGTGATTGTTGAAAAATATTGAATTTCTAGTAGTGTTTTGAGTAAGTCGGAATTAGAGTTTTTGAAAGACTTGAAAAATATTTTAAATAAAGAGATAATTTGACAAGAACAAGCAGTTGATGATGTTGTAAATGCTATTATTAGAAATAAATTATCTCCACTTGAACAGTCAAAACCTATTGGTAGTTTCTTGTTTTTATGAGCTTCTTGAGTGTGAAAAACATATTTAGCACAATTACTAGCAAAACACTTTTTTCAAGATGATAATGCCTTGATAAAGATAAATATGTCGGAGTATTCTCAAGATATGTCTTCAAACAAATTAACTTGATCTGCAGCTTGATATGTGGGTTATGAAGAAGGTTGAATACTTACAGAAGCAGTTAGGAAAAAACCTTATTCTGTAATATTGTTTGATGAGATAGAGAAAGGTTCTTCAAATGTTTTGAATATTTTGTTGCAAATACTTGATCAAGGTTATCTTGAAGATAATAAATGAAGAAAAGTAGATTTTAAAAATACAATTATTATTTTAACTTCAAATCTTTGAGCCGAATATTTTACAAAACAGGTTACAAAAATCTGATTTGATTCTACAAAAGAGAAAAATACTGATATCACAGAAGAAAAGAAAGAAATGATTTTACAAGAAGTTAAAAATATTTTGCCAGTAGAATTATTAAACAGATTTGATAAAGTTGTTTATTTCAATAATATAAATATTGAATTACTTAAAAAAGTTTTTCAAAAATATCATAAAGAATACAAACAATTATGGAAAAAACATAAATGAATTACTATTCCAAGTGTTAAAAAAGAAGAAATTGATAATGTTTTGACTAAGATTGAAAAAGAATGAGCTTGAGTAAGATGAGTAGAAAAATATATTTACAATGAATTAGAAAATAAAATTATAGAAAATTTATTGAATTCAAATAAAGTTAAATAATTATTAGACTAACTCAAATGCTGGTCTTTTTTTATATTGAGAAAATAAGTAATTTAAGTAAAAATGTTTTAGTTGTTTAGTTTTTAATATTTTTTTTATGTCTTTAGTTGTTCGTGATGCTTTCTGGCAAATTGCTGGTAGAGTAGTAAGTGCCTTGATGGGATTTTTGGTGGTTAAATTGATTACTCCTTATTTGTGACCTTTGAGATATGGAGATTATTCTACAATTTTGAAATATTTTGCTATTTGGTCAGCTTTGGCGGATTTTTGAATTTATGTTTTGGCTTTAAATTCTATATGAAAATTGGATAATATAAATGAAAAATTAAAATTGTATCATAAATTTCTTTGATTTAGATTTTTTATGGTGATAGTTATTTATTTGTTAGCTTTTTGTATAGCTTTTTTTATTCCTGCTTATGTGCATAATCCTTTTATTATAAACTGATTAGTGCTTGGAATGATTTTTTCTGCTACATTTATGCTTGCGGGTATAGTTCAGTTGCCATTACAACTAAATTGGAAGATGAAAACTGTATCTCAAGCACTTATTTTGGCAAGGGTAGTGCAAGTTTCTAGTTTATTACTTATAATATTTGTCTTTTTTCCTCATGTAAATTTTAATAATCCTTCTTTTAGTTCCATAACTGCATTTTTACTTATTTTATCTACTGTTTTTTTGTCTTGATTAACTCAATATATTTATGTTCATAGAAAATGATCTAAACATATGAAGTTTAAGATAGATTTTGATTTTTGATTTATAAAAGAAAATTTGAAAAAGAATTGGAGATACGGAGTGAGTTATTATTTGAGTAGTTTTCATACACTTATAGTTTTGATATTTTTATCTGTTATTTTCCCTACTGCAAAATGATTTGATTATGTTTGAATTTGGGCTTTAGCATTAGCTTTGGCTGAAATATTACTCATAGTTCCTTCAGCTTTGTGAAATAGTATTATTCATAAAATTTCATCTTACAAAAAAGACGAAAAACAAAAGTCTTTATGATATTTTCTAACTTTTATAATATGGTTTGGATTGTTGATGTTATTCAATTTTATAATTTTTAAATCGAATATAATTTCACTTATAGCTTGAAATCACTATTTATCTACAACAAGCAAAATTTGATCTGATTATATTTTACCATTTTTAGCTTTTGTATTATTTCTGAGTTTTATAAAACAAACATTTAATTATATTTTAGTTTCTTTTGATAAACAGAATAAATTATTTTCTATCAATGTTTTTTGAGTTATTATTTGAGTGATTTTATGACTAATTCTAATTCCAAAATATAATATAAACGGATGAATTATTACACAAATAGTATTAGAATTTTGCTTTGTAAGCTGAATATTGTTTGTGGCACGGAAAAACGGAATCTTGCCGAAAGTAGAGTGGAAATATGTTTTTTATAGTTTTATAATTTTTATGTTTTTTATGATTTGATGATATTTTATAGACACTCCAAACAGTAAAATTTTATTTGTAATTTATGCATTTTTTGTTAATATGCTATATATATGAGTAAGTTATAAGCTTATAATGACTGTGATGAAAAATATTTAATTTATTAATAATTACTAAATATGTATCAAAATAGCTTAATGACAAATGTGATATTAAATGTATTAGCATTACTTATTTTATTAGTATTTTTGTGAGTGATTTATGCAATAGTTTATTCTATTTTTATGTTTGTGTTTTCAGGCGGAGATGAATGAAAAATTAAAAAAGCTTGGAATAGTATAAGATATGCACTTTTGTGATTTTTACTTACATTAGTTATTTTGTTTGCTATACCTTGATTTTTGAGAACTATAAGAGTTCCTTGATATCAAACTTATACCTCTGCCACAATATTTAAAACTGCAAAATGATGGTTATTTAAAATTGTAGATGTATTTAATCAAAAGAATAGTAATATAATGAATACTAGTGAGAATTGAAATTATAATTTATAATAAACTTATTAGTTTTATAAAAAAACTTCGTTTTATTTTTGACAAATTTTAAAATGTTAGTATAATAAAAAACATAGAAGTCAATAAAGACTGAATTTACTAAATAAAAATAAAAATAAAATGAAATTTAAAATTAAAAATGTGAATGTAAGTTATGAAATGTGATGATCTAAAGAGTGATTTACACACCATAATATTGAAGAAAAGAAAGGTAATAAAGAAGTAAGTATTGATGATTTAAAACAAAAAGCTCCAAGTAAAGAAGAATATGAAGCTATGAAAAGAGATTTTGATAAACTTGATAATGAAAAACAAAATGAAGTAACTGAATATTTAGCGCAAGTAAAAAATGGATTAAAAACTTTAGGTTATGAAGTTTTAGAAACTCCTGTGATAAAGGAAATAATAGCTAAATTAGAAAATAAAATACAAAATTTACAGGAATCTTGAAAAGATAATTACAAAAGTAGAGAATGAGTAGTGACTCATACTCAATTAGCTTTGCTAAATATTATGGGACAAAGTAAAATTGATAAAAATGATTGAGCTATTTAATCATTAAAGATGTTCTAAAATAGATTTACTTATGTTTATCTTGATACAAAGAAGAACCAAGAAAAATCAAGATATAAACAGTGGCTCATTCATATAATTTAGATATAAATACCAGTTGTTGCTCACACCAAAGGGTTCCCCAAGTTCGCAACAGAGATGTTTAGTAGTTTCTACAATTTTAAATTTAGATATAAATTAGCTTTGACAAATTATATAGTAAAATAAAGTTAAATAGCTTTGATTAAAAAAGTAATATCTTAATATTTCCACAGTGTTTATCTCAAAATAAAAGAATTTGTTTTTAATTTGCTAATAAGTTATCTTAAATTAGTCCTGTATTTTACAGGATTTTTTTTGTTTAAAAAAACTAGGATAATTTCCTAGCCCAATCTTTCTAATATTTTGATTGCAGATATAACATCTTCTTTTCATCTTGCTTTTTGAAACTCTCCAGTCATGGCTGCAGCTTCGACAGATGTGTAATCTTCATCTACTTTCTCAACTTCGATATCTGGATAAACAAATTTAAATTCTTTTATAAATTTTTCTATCAATTCCTGAGTATTTTTTTGTCTTTTGGGCCATCATATTGCAACCTTAGAAACCTTTTCTTTTATTATAATTTCTGCAAGATTAAACATACATCCAGCATCATTATCCAAGTATCATATTGGTGATATAAAATTTGTTTCTATGTTTTTTTTTGCTAATCCAACATATTTACTTCACCAATCTATTCATAGTATATTCATTAATTGTTATTTAATTTTTTAAACTTCTATAATTTCCATTTCTTCAACCTTTTTTTGTTCAGCTTTTTTTGTACAACTATTGTAAATACACATTTTTGTGAATCATAATATTGTTATAATTACTCACAAAACTCTTAGAATATCTCATAAGTATATATGTGCTGTATAACTATCTACAATTCAAGCATAAGTTGGGAATAGAATAACTATTAGTCAAACAATTACTTGAGTAACTCTAGGTTTTTTAAGGCATGGCTTAATTATTCAAAATAATGTAATTATAGCTCATAATACTCATACTATAGATAAAACTATAATATCATTGTTCCATACTTCCTTTGGTAAAATATCCATATGATTGTATCATAAATAGCTTACATATGAAATTAAAGATAATCATATTATTATTCTAACTATTGAAATCATAACATCTTTTTTCATTCTTTTTTGTTTATAATATATTAAAAATAAGTACCCTAATATTTAAAGTTTTATACTTGATTTTCAATACTAAATATTTATAAATCAACAACTTGATGAATTAAAAAATTATTTATTTATTTATATAATTATAGTTATGGCAAGATCAGATTTAAGTGGAAAATGACCGAGAGCATGACAAAGAAGGTCACATGCTATGAATGCTTCAAAAAGATGGTTCAAACCAAATATTATTAGAAAATGGATTGACCTTGATGGTATGAAAGTAAGAGTTAAAATGACTGCAAAAGAATATAAACAATTAAGAAGAGAAGGAGCTATATAAAATATATATTTTCTTTTATTGGAAT
>WFMP01000158.1 GCA_015489035.1 Candidatus Altimarinota bacterium | reverse complement strand
TATTTTTCAAGAAAATGTAAGATTGTTAATATGTTTGTTGTGTATATTTAAAAATATTACCTTATACCATAAAATACTTTTTCAATCTGCAAAAGTCGTATCTGTTTGTTTTGTTATATAAACTTTATTTACTTTTCAGTCTTTATATATTTGTCATGCTGGTATATTATTATATTGAAAATTTGGAATAGTATAAGTTTTACCATCTTTTGTAATTAAATAAGTTCAAGAAATGTTATAGCTTATTTTAACTGAATCCCCAGAGTAAAAGCTAGTATTTCTATTTATTTGTATGTCATATTTATTTCAATCTATTTTAATATTTTCTCAAGTAATTATATTAAAATAACTAGATTTTTCTCATAAATCTATATTTGCTTGAATGTTTGAAAAAGATAAATTATTTATACCTGTTTTTTTCTCTCAAGAAAAACTGATATTATTTTTATATCACATCAAGATTTTTCAAGGAATATCTTTTCAAGTCAAAGTTGCAGATATGGTGAAAGGATAATTAAATTTTGCATTTCATTCAGCTTTATAAAAATTATTTCATTTTTTAATTTGTATTCAATAATTTAAACCATTTCATCCATGTAAACTTGTAACATGTCAATTTATACAACCACTATTATTTGTAGTTAGACCTCATGTGTAAGTAAATCAAGAAATCCTATTTCAATTAAAAATTACATCAGAGTTATATCAGCTTATAAATTTGATAGAATCTACTGTGTAGTTTACTAATCAACTTCCATTATAATATAGACATATTTTTATATCTGCTTGATCTTCTCAATTTGCTGTGATGTTTGTTCAACTAAAAGTACTTTGTGCTTGTATATTACTCCAAGCTTGTTGGTTATCAAATTTCGTGGTTACAGTATCCCAATTTGAAAATCATATATTATCTAACCGAGCTTGTCCAGTTCCATTTCAATTACTAGTATTGTTAAAATAATACTTTCAATTTGTAAGTGTTTTATCTAAAAAAAGTTTCCATTTCTCTGGATTATTCTTCAAGTCTTCCATATGTCACCGTCATCCGGCTCATATTTTAAAAACTCATCTTAGCTTGTTATCATCACATATGTATGAACCATATCATTCATAATTAAAATATATTTCTCATAGTTTTTTTGTATATCAGGTTCATTCTAAAGGAAAACAATCATGTAATTTATTATCTGATCATGTTACATAATCTATATTTCAAGTATTTACGAATACTCTGTATGTAGTCCCATCTATAGTTCAGTTCATAGTTATTGTATCTGTATTTGGAATGTCTGCATATTCAAGAAAATCATTATTGTTTCAATATGAAAATCACATAAAGATTAAAAATATCGTAATCACTAACAGGAGTATCTTTTTCATTTTTTCCATAATATTTATAATAAAAAAATCTATTTAATTATAAAGTATAATTAGTTGATTATCAACATATTTTTTATATTATTAAAGTTGAATAATTTATAATTAGCTTACCGAAATAATAATGAAAAAAGTTTTTTTGTCTATTTTTGTGTGAATATTGTTTTTATGATGGATAAATTTTTGAAGTGCTTGATATATCTGATGAAAAAAATGAAAAGAATTACAAAAAAAGGCAAGAGAAAATTTGAAACTTTTAGAAAATACATCCTGACAATGCAAAAAAGAAATTTCTTCTCTAGTAGAAAATTGTGAAAAAACTTATTGATCATTGCATTGACTGAATTGTCTAAATAAGATGTTGTCTGATGGGAAGGCTTGAGTAATTACACTTTTAGTTTATAACACAGAGATAAAGTGCGCTAGTAATTCAATGTTAAATAAAAGAGTATTAAATAGAAAACAAGTAGTTAGTACTTTTTGTAAAGATATGTCATCTTATAAAAGAGTATTGAATAATTTAGATTTTATAAATGCTCAAAATAGTATTTTTCTTAAGATTTTATGTAATACAACAAAAATTTATACTTCAGAGAAATTTAAAGAAAATCTTAACTTAAAAAAAGGACAAGTTAAATATTATTGACAATTGGTAAGAGATGCACAAAAAAATAGTTCAATCAATTTTTGATTATTTTGAAAATGTAAAAATAAAAATGGAATAAATACGGATCCTAATTCGTTAAATAATGTTAATTTTGTATGTGTTGCAAATGATATTTGGAATAAATTAGCTGAAGATGAAATAAATATCGGTTCGTATTTAGCTTATTGATGATTTTCTACTAGATCATGATTTAGAAAATGGCAAGCTGATTTTTTTAGTTGATCTGTGTGTAGTAATTATTTTTCTGTTAAAAGTAATAAAGGATATTGCTTTCATCCCAATGCCTATAGATATTTGAAACAGACTCAAACTTCATTAAAAAGTATTTTAAAAAATTTTAATTTATTTAATAATGTGAATAATATAAATGATATTCAAAAAATTATTTTAGATAGACAACAATTAAAGAAATGTTCTAATTGATGATGTTTACCTTTTTTTTCCTTAAAGGATTCTATTTATAATGAATTATATTTTTATACTTATTTTCTTTCATATTATTGAAAAGAAATCCAGAATAATACCTCTTATTTACAATTAAAAAAGGCATGAACTAGTATAGGAGATATTGATTTATCGACATCAAAAGAATTTATGCAAGCTAAAAGGAGTATTATGGTAGCAAGGCTGAGTATAAAAAAAAGTTTTGATTTATTGAAAAATATTTATTGGACATATCCAATTCATGTATGATTTTTAGCTATTATTGAAGATTTTAAAAAATTAAGAAAAGATTTAGCAAAAATTTACACTCCTATAGATCAATTGAGATATAAATTAGAGAATGTTCAAGATTTATCTAAACAGTAGTTTTTTATTTCTTGATAATGATTCATAAATCATTATTTATATAATTTATTTAAATGAAAATAATATGAAAAAACAATTTTTACTTACTTTGTGAATAGTTTTAATAGTGAATTGATTAATTTGATTGTGAATTTATTTATTCAACAATAATTTTACAATTCTTTATTATGGATGAAATCAAGATTCTACCTGATGAATTGTTTTAAATAAAAAAGAGACAGTTATAACTCAACATGTTACTAAAACATATAATATTACGAATTTACAATCTCAACTTATTGATACTGTAAAAAATGTATGAAATTCTGTAGTAAGTATAGTTATTTCTAAAAATCTAGACGTATATTATTATTCAAATCCTTTTTCTTTAAAACCGTTTGTGGAAAAAGAAGAAAAAAAGATATGATGAGGTTCAGGTATTATAATTTCAAAAAATGGTTATATTTTAACAAATAAACATGTTGTATCTGATTTAGATGCTGATTATTCTGTAGTAACTAAAAATTGAAATATTTATAAAGTTGATAAAATATGGACAGATCCAGTGTTAGATTTAGCTGTTATCCATGTTGTTAACCCAAATTGAACTGAAACTTATAATTTAAAACCGGCAAAAATAATCAATTTTGATGCAAAAATAAATGTAGGTGAGTTTGTACTTGCAATATGAAACCCTTTTGCAGAATATAGTAATTCTGTAACATTTGGTATATTATCTGCAAAATGAAGGAAACTTAAAAATAATAATGGTTCATTATATGTTTGACTTTATCAGACTGATACTGCTATAAATCCTTGAAATAGCTGATGACCACTTATAGATATTGATTGACAAGTGATAGGTGTAAATACTGCAATCTCTGCTCAATGATGGTGAATATGATTTTCAATACCTATAAACCAGAGTTTTGTTCAGGCTACATTAAGAAGTATCCAAAAAAATGGAGCTATTAAAAGACCTTTACTATGAGTATCCACAATTCAATTAAATAAAACTATAGCAAAAAAATATAAGTTAGATAGGTATAATTGAGTATTTGTTCAAAGTGTTATTAAAAATTCTCCAGCATTCGTATGATGAATTAAGAAATGAGATATTATTCTTGAAGTAGATGGAATCAAAATTTCTCAGGATAATCCATTAATCTATATTTTATTTACTCATAATATTTGAGATAAAGTGAGATTATTGGTAGATAGAAAATGAAAATTATTTAAAAAAGAAATTACTTTATTTGAATTTTAAAGGTATTTTATGAAAAAAATTATTAATATTATTTTTAAGTTATTTATTGTATTTTTTATTGTTTTAACAGTAGTATTTGCTTATTTGTGAATATTTCATAAAGAGTTAATTTTACAATTATTGGATTATGTAAAAGGCATAGTTAATACTTTGTGATATTGGAATTATTTGATTATATTATTGTTTGCTTTTATAGAATCTTTTCCTCTTATTTGAGTATCTGTACCATGACAATTAGTTTTAATTACTGTTGCTGGATTTTTATGATTTGATAGTATGTTAATATCTTGATTGTTTGCATCTGTTTGAGCAATATTGTGAAACTATACTTGATATTTGATGTGAGTAAAATATTGAGATAATTTTTTTAAAAAATATTGAATTTGGATGTGAGTATGAGAAACAGATATAAAATATATAAAAAACTGAATGGATAAACAATGATGGTTATGGATAATTTTTTGAAAATTTCATAATTTATTGAGAGCATTTGTGCCATTCATAGCTGGAACTTCAAAAATGAATAATCTATCTTTTGCTATATTTAATATAATTTGATCTATCCTTCGGGCTTGATCTATGGTAGTATTATGAGTATTTTTTGTAAGAAATGCAGAAGTAATACTTTCAAATATAGGTAAGATATTTTTATTCATCCTAGTGTGATTTTGAATTTATATCTATTTTTATAAAAAAGAGGAATTTAAAAAATATTGGAAAGAAAAAAACATTGAAATGGAGAAAATATTGGATTTAAAAAAATAATAAACTTATTGTAAAGTATTTGTTAATGTCTATTTAAGATATATTTACTAATTATTTTATTATTTTTAATCTTGTTTTTGTTGTTAAAATATGTATATATTAGAAGTATTGTTTGTGCTCTTATAGTTCAACGGATAGAATAACCCCCTCCTAAGGGGTAGATGTAGGTTCGATTCCTACTAAGAGTAGTCCAAAATATTTTAAATATTAACATGTATCGATGCAAAAGAGTGTACAAGAGTTTATAACTCCTTTCAAGAAACATGACAAAGACAATGGTTCAGTAGAAGTACAAATTGCTACTTTAAGCTGGGAAGTTGAAAGCTTAAAAGAGCATTTAGGTGAAAATCATAAAGATATAGATCCTAAAAGAGCTTTATTAAAAAAAGTTGCTAAGAGAAAAAAATTAGTATCTTATTTAAAATCAAATGATTTTGAATCTTATAAAGCTATAGTTAAAAAACTTAAATTAAAAGGTTAATTAACTAAATTTCTATTGAAATTGCTTTGTTATATTTTATTCGGATTATTGGTGATAACTAGTAATCACGGCCCATTATTTAATTCTTAATTTTTATTTATTATCATGAGTTTTACACTAGAAAACTTAAAGATGCCAATTATTAGAAAATGAGAAAAGGTATCTTGTAAAGTATTAAAACACTTAAACAAAGGTGTTGTTGTTTCTTGTGAAGATGGTGCTTATTTAGGTGTTATCTTATCAAAGGAACAAAAAAGTTTAGAAAGAAACTGAACAGATTTATCTGTTGGTGCAAAATTAGAAGCTGAATTGTTAGATCCTAATTTGTTAGTAGATGACGAAGGTTATTATATTGTATCTGTAACAAGATTATTACAATATACTGTTTGGGATGATTATATTGCAAAATCAAAAAATGATGAGATCATTACTATCGTTCCTACAGAAGCAAATCTTTGAGGTTTATTGGTAGATATATATGGTATCAAATGATTTTTGCCTTTATCTCAATTAGCTCCAGTTCATTATCCTAGAGTTGAAGATGGTGATCAAGATAAAATCTTCGATGTTTTATTAAATCTAGTTTGAAAAGAATTTAAAGTTAGAATTATAAATGTTGATGAAGAGAATAAAAGACTTATTTTCTCTGAAAGAGAAGCTTTGAAAGAAGAAAGAGAAAAAATTATGTCTGAATTGTCAGTTTGAAATATTTATGAAGGTGTAATCTCATGAGTTTCTTCTTATGGTTTATTTGTAACTATAGGTTGAGGTTTAGAATGATTAGTTCATGTAAGTGAAATAACTTATGGACATGTTCATGATATCAATTTCTTTGGTAAAGTATGAGACAAGGTAAAAGTAAAAGTTATTTGATATGAAGATGGTAAAATATCATTCAGTATTAAGAAACTTAAGCCAGATCCATGGACTATTATTCCAAAAGAATTTAAAATCTGAGATATGGTAGAAGGTGAAGTTGTAAGATTTGTTCCTTATGGTGCATTTATTAGACTTTATGAAGATATCAATGTCCTTATTCATTTATCTGAGATGTCTGAAAATTGAAATATTTCAAATCCTGCTGAAATGTTTAAGTTATGACAAAAGGTTAAAGCTAAATTAATTTTGCTTGATCCTAGAAACAGAAAAGCAGGTGCTACTTTAAAATTAAATTCTAAAATTTCTGAAAGAAAACCTTATGAAAAAAAGGAGAGAAAAGAAAATAAAGAACCAACAGAAAAAAAAGTAGTTACAATTAAAAAGAAGGATAAAGAAGAAGCATAATTTCTTAAAGACCTAGATTTATTTCTAGGTTTTTTCTTTTGACAAATAAATAAAAATCTTTAATATAATCCTCACTTAACTTGAAAGGGGGTAGTTTCAGTTGGCTAAAACGTCGGTCTCCGAAGCCGGAAATCCTAGGTTCGAGTCCTAGTCCCCTTGAATTTATAGAAAATAATATTAAATAAAATATTTGAAGCCTATTTATGGCTTTTTTTTATTATTGTATTATAAACTAAAATCTTTATTATGATTAAATATTTTAAATTTTTAAATTAAAACTAAATTATGGTATTTAACTGGATATTAGAGAAAATAGCTTGATCTTACAATGAAAGAGAATTAACAAAATACACTTCTACTATTTCTAAAATAAATGAATTATATGAAAAATATGATAAGTTGCTTGATGAAGAAATTAAAATTAAGAATGATGAATTTAGAGAAAGAATAGAAAAATGAGAAACTTTAAATGATATTTTACCAGAAGCTCTAGCAATTCATAAGCAAGCTTGTAAAAGATTAGTTGGAAAAGAATATAAAATAAAATGAGAGACTGAAACTTGGAATATGATTCCTTATGATGTTCAACTTTTATGATGAATAATTTTGCACGAAGGAAAAATTGCAGAAATGAAAACTTGAGAAGGTAAAACTTTAGTTTCTACTATTGCAGCTTATTTGAATGCTCTTGAATGAAAGTGAGTTCATCTTGTTACTGTAAATGATTATTTAGCAGAAAGAGATGCGCAAATAATGATGCCTTTATATGATTTTTTATGACTTTCTATTTGAGTAGTTTCAAAAAATGTTCCTATTGAAAAAAGAAGATGAGAATATGAAAAAGATATTACTTATGTTGAAAATGCAGAACTTTGATTTGACTATTTGAGAGACAATTTAGCTCAAAGTATGGAAGAAAGAATTTTATTATTTAGAGATTTAAATTATGCTATCGTGGATGAAGCTGATAGTATTATGATAGATGAAGCAAGAACTCCACTTATTATTTCTCAACCATCTACTGAACCTACAGAAAAATATGCTCAATATGCAAATATAGTAAAAGCTCTTGAAGCTTGTCCTTTTGAAACTGAAAAAAAGAAATCATTTTTGTTTGATGATGGAAAAAAAATAGAATTAGATTGTGATTATAAAATAGATCCTAAAGCTAAAACAGCTTTATTAACTTCAAAATGAATTTCAAAATTAGAAAAACTTTTATGAGTCGAAAATCTTTATAGAGATTTATGATATGAAGAGATTCATCATATGGAAAATGCTTTGAAAGCAAAAGCTTGTTATATAAATAATAAAGATTACTTAGTTCATAATGGTGAAGTTCTAATAATTGATGAAAATACTGGTAGAGCAATGCCTGGTAGAAGATATTCTGAATGATTACATCAAGCTATTGAAGCGAAAGAATGAGTTCAAATTCAAAAAGAATCTGAAACAGTTGCAACTATTACTTATCAAAATTTCTTGAAATTATATAAAAAATTGTCTTGAATGACTGGTACTGCTGCTACTGAATGAGAAGAATTTGAAAAAATTTATAAATTAGAGGTGTTGGTAATACCTACAAATAGAAATATTATAAGAGTTGATAAACATGATAAAGTATTTTTTGATCAAGAAATTAAGTTTAATAATGTTGTAAATACTGTAAAATTTTATCATAAAATGTGAGTTCCATTTCTACTTGGAACAAGTTCTGTTCAAACATCTGAACTTTTATCAAGTTTTTTAAGGAAAGAAGGTTTACAACATTCTGTGTTGAATGCAAAATATCATGAAATGGAAGCAAAAATTATTTCAGGTGCTGGTAAAAAATGATCTATCATAGTTGCTACAAATATGGCTTGAAGATGAACAGATATTAAACTTGAGAAATGACTTTTTGATATTATTTCTGAAAATTATGCAAAATGGATGAATGAAGAAATTAAAAAAGATAAATGAATTTCAGCAGTGGTTTATTCTGAATTTGAAACAAAAATTATTTTAGAAAAACTTATAGATTTATTATCTGATTCAAATATTACTTTTTATTCTAAGAAAGACTGAGAAAATAAGTTAAATAAAGATGAAATCGAAGCTAAGTTAGAGAAATTGATAAAAAATAAGATAGATTTTACAATAGATGGTGAGTTTTATTTAGAAGTTAAATTTAATAAATCTAAAAAACTTAAGGATCAAGCATTAACACAAATTATTGTTAAAAAAGATAGAAATGCTGAACCAGAATTAATTGAAAAGGATTTACATATGGGACTTTATGTTTTAGCATCTGAAAAACATGATAGTAGAAGAATAGATAATCAGCTTAGAGGTAGATCTTGAAGGCAAGGAGATCCAGGTGTAACCCAATTTTATGTGGCTTTAGATGATGATTTGATGGTTAAATCAGGATGATTAGTTACAAAAACATTGGCTGGTAAACTATATTCAAGAGAGGATTTGGAAACTATGGCTATTGAAAATAAAATGATAGCAAATTCTATAGAAAGAGCTCAAAAACAAATGGAAGCAATGAGTTTTAGTATGAGAAAAAATTTGTTTGAATATGATTCAGTCTTGAATGAACAAAGGAAGGTAATTTATGGATTGAGAGATAAGTTATTGAAAAAAGAAAATTTGGATAACATTTTAAATGAATATGTAGAATTTATAGTTACAAAAGCTGTAGATACTTATACTTATGATAAAGAACCTTTGGAAAATTATTTAGAAGAGATTACAGGACAAAAATTTACTGAAGAAGTTGGAAAGTATAAAAGTAAGGATTTGAAAGATTATCTTGTTTTAAAATTTAATGAACTTATCGAAGCTAAAAAACAAGAATTGTGAGAAGAACAGTTCGAAGATGTAAAAAGAAGAGTAATATTATCTGTTCTTGATAGATTATGGATGAAACATATAGATGAAATTATGTATCTTAGAGATAAGGTTTCAATGTATGGTTATGCTCAAATTGATCCATTATTACAATATAAAAAAGAAGCATTCGATAAATATCAAAGTTTAATCTCAAATATTAGAACAGAAGTTATTTCTACTATGATTAAATTAGATACAGAACAATTTACACCTCAAACACAAGTTATAGAAATTTGATGAGAAGCAAGTACAGAAAATTTGATAAATAAATTAAAACAAGCTTGAAATTTAGCAAAAGATATGGAAGTTACTCAACCTTTCGGAGCTACACAAACTGGACCGAAAGTATTAGAATCAAATGATGAATTTGAAGTGATTGAAATGGATGATAACATTGATAACACACAAAACGATAAAGAAGCACAGGATTTAATAAATAAGATGTTGTGAAAATAGAAAAAATTAACTAAGGCTAGTTTCTTTAGTTTTTTATGCTAATTTAAATAATTCCAATGAAAATAACTAATTTAAATACGAATACCGCTATACCGTTAAATAACTTAAATAATACATCTAAGAAAATTATAAAAACTACTTCAGATAATCTTTTTAATTTTACAAAGCCTGTAAAACCAGAATTATTAGAATATACATGAATTACTATAGCATTAATATGGATTGCTTTGGTTATATGGGTTAAACAAATATGAAAAAAGAAAAATCTTAAAGAAAATTAAATTTTATATCTTATATCTTGATTTAATTGTATTTTTTAATATATAGATACTAATTTATTTATATATGTAAATGTAATTTATGAATAAAAATAAATCTTTAATTGTTTCTGAAAATAATATTACTGTAAAAGAAATAGAAGATTTTTTGTTTGAAACTGATAAAGAATTAGAAAAAATATTTCTAAATGATAAACTTTATGAAATAGCTTATACTTTAGAACATAATAGTTTATATAATTGAGATAACGATGCTTATTTGAATAATCTCAAAAGAGAAAAAATACCAAATAATTTTATGAAAAAGGTAATTGTTTTTATGGTATTAAAGTGATTACCAGAGGTGGTTTTATTGAAAGAAAAATTTGATATTGCAGTAGAAGATATTTCTGTAGACATATTTTTGAATTGAATAAAAGAACAAGGTAAAAATATTTTTGTTTCAGATTATTTTAGTAAATATATATTTTTATGTTCTGATTTAGAAAAATTAATTTATGAGATATGAAGATTATGATATATAAATATTGTTTATGAATTTGTAGAAAAATATAATATATGTATTCCTAAGTTTTCTAAAGATGAAATTATTAATATAACAGAAAACTTAGAAAAATATATAAATAGTTTTTCATTGATGGAAAGAATTACTTTGTGGTGATATTATGATTGGTATAATTTAATTGATACATTATTTGAGAAATCTAATAACGTTTTAGATTATATTTTAAAATTATTTCAAATTAAAGATAATGAAAAAAAAGAATTTATAGATATAAAAGAAAATCATT
>WFMP01000157.1 GCA_015489035.1 Candidatus Altimarinota bacterium | reverse complement strand
GAATAAAAAATATAAAGTACATTCTCTTTCTTCTTATTATTTTTTATTTTAAAAGTCCAGTATAACCATGCACATATTAAAAAAATAGGTAAAAAGAAAATAGGGGCACCTGCAAATATCTTAACTAATAATTCTAAATGATTATTTATAACAAAATGATTTAAATAAATCTCTATACTATCATTTATACTCCAAATTAAATTCATACTCTAAATTGTTTAAATATTTAAAAATTTTCACGTTCTTTATGTCCTTCATATTCAGGCTTAAGATTAACATTACTAGGTAATTGTATCTTTATCTTTGGATAAAAAGGCATTAATTTACCATTATGCTCAAAATAATATCAAGATCTAAAGATATATATTTTATTATTTACAATCTTAATTTTTAAATTTGATATATTTTTATTAAACATTTTAGCATCATACTTATTTCACAAAATATTTCTAGTAATATTTACTTTTATCTCATTTCCAGAAACAAAATTTATAAAATTTCTATTTTCATCAATATACTCTCTCGTAAACTCTTTTGTTATAGTCGTATAAATCATATTTCATGTTAAAGGTCCAAACAAATTTATATCTCACAATTCATAAGTTGTTCAAGTAGCTAATTTATTTTCTACAATACTTGAATATGTATTAAGATTACTATATTTCGAAACTAAATTATATCATCAAAATATTGAAACAAAAACAATTAAAATAATTGACAATCAGGTAGTATAGTTTCTTAATCTAGATTTTTTAAAATTAATTAGATATGATCATAATAAAATAAGCAATATAGAAATTAAAAATGTTAAGATTTTTAAAAATAATGGAATACTAGCTGTAATATCTATATTAAAAACAGATATATTCACAAATAATAAGATAAGTCATTTAATTATTCATAGTACTCATAACCCTACTATAACCCATCAAATTATTTTTAATAATAATAATGAGTAATGTTTAATTAATTTTCTTTTATCTCAAGTTAAAGGAAATATTTGTTTCAATTCATCTGAAATAGATAATCTTTCTTTTTGAAATGGTTCAATAATCTTTTCAGGTGTTCATAACTCTTTCAATAGATTACGAATATATTCATCAGAAATATTTTTTTTATTCTCAATTAATTGTTCAATTATACTATTTTCAATATCATAAAAAGCATCTAAATCAATATTCTCTTTTTGGAAAAGAATTTTTATTTCCTTTAAATAATCTAACAATATTTCCTTTTGATTATCAGCTAACTCAATACCATATTGTTTTAATTGTTTTTCTATCATAATTTTATTTTAGATAATAAATTTTTTATAATTACATTTAATTCATCATAACTTTCTTTTATTAATTTAAGAGATTCTTTTCATTTAGTTGTAATTTTATAATATTTCCTTTTAGGTCATAATGGAGATACTTTTAAATTATATTCTATAAACTGCTCTTTTTCTAATCTGTTCAATATAGGATATAAAGTTCATTCAAGCAAATCCAGATTATAATTTTTTAACACTTTTAACAAATCTCTTCAATAATATTCTTTTTCATGTAATACTAATAATATTATATATTCTAAAGTTCCTTTTCTTATCTGTATTCTTATTTTATCCATTTATTTATATTATATTTTAAATACTACTTAGTAATACATAGTAGTATTTTTTTAAAATAATTCAAGAGATAATTTAAGTAAACAATAAAAAAAAGTTAACCGTAATGTTAACTTTCAATATTTTTTATATTAATTTCTATTTCCAAATAATTGTAACAACATTATAAATAGATTTATAAAATCAAGATATAAACTTACTCAAAACACTAATTCAAGTCTTCTATCTCAAGTAGCAGCCATCATTTTCAACATTTGTAGGTCCCAAGCTGTTAATCACATAAACAACAATACTCATACTCAAGACAAAATCATTTCTAATTGAGAAGATCATAGAAACATATTAACTACTTCTAATATTACCAACGTAATCAATCAAACTAAAAGAATAGTTCAAAATTTTGTTAAATCTGTTTTGGTTACATATCCATAAACTCACATAATTACAAATAATAATGCAGCTCCAGCAAAAGCATTTATCACAGATGCAGCATTATAAGCAGCTAATATACCTGCAAGTCACACTCATTCAGCTAGTGCAAATATAATTGTTAAAACAGATAAAGTTGCATAATTC
Source organism: Candidatus Altimarinota bacterium (assembly GCA_015489035.1). GTDB lineage: Bacteria > Patescibacteriota > Gracilibacteria > Absconditabacterales > Absconditicoccaceae > S009-33. The sequence goes on along the minus strand of WFMP01000157.1, from coordinate 2,562 downwards.
ATTTTTTGGTATCCCCAACTAATTGCAATTACTAATCATAATCAAGCAAAAGCACTCACCCAAAATGCTATCATATATTGACTTGGATCAATTGCTCATCATTTAATCATTCAAACAATATAGTATGCAACTGCAAATACAATAGCTGTAATAGCTCATGTCCACAAAAATGATCTTTGAGTAATACTTTGTACTATTTCACTAGGAACAACTGCTCCAGTTTCACTAACTAATGAATCTTTTAATTTTGCTTTTAAATCCATATTTATATAATTAATTAATAAAATAAATCACTACATAGCACATAAAATATAAATGTGCTAATGTATAATATTTTTTTTTAATAAAATATCAAGTTTAAAACAAAGTTTTCTCTTCTTTATCTTTATGAATAGGTGTATTTTTCAAAGTTTTGTATTGCAAATATACTATTTTTCTAATATCTGGAGCTTGAAATTTTAAAATATTATCTGAAATAATTATATTTTTTCATTTTTCTCATAATTCTTTTTTTTGCTTTTCCATTTTTCTTTTCCAAAAAAATCAAATTAAACTATTCAACCATCCCCATCATACGAGTGTTCCCAATGTTTTTTTAATAACTCACCTTCCGTGTGTAAAAGTTATTTCTAATATTTCTTTAGATTTTCAATTAAATCTTGGTAAGATCTGCTTAACCCACATATTTTCTTGAAAGATATCATTTGTAGTTTCTTGATTTTCAGAATACAAAGGCTGTAAATGTGCTATCCAATAAGCTAAATACAAATCTAAAGGATAAATAGTAATAGGATACAAATCCAAATTTATATCAGTTACCCAAAATCCAGTGCAAAATTTTCTTTTTTCATGAGTTCAATACATTCTAAAAATTTTGAAAAACAACCAAACAAAAAATTTAGCAAGAAACATTCTATCAGTTTCAGTTACAATAAACAAATCAATATCAGAATTTTTATGAATAGATCTAAAACTCAAGCTATTACAAACATAAATATTTTTTACAAAAGGAATTTGTTTATATAAAAATTTATATTTATTTAAAATATTTTCATATTCTTTTACATCAGAAGAAAATTGTTTTTTAATCAAAGGTTTATACTTTATATTTTCTGTAAGTTCTTCATTTATAAAAAAATATTCTTTATCTGCAGGATAATTGTATCACATCAAATCATAAAATATAAGTTCTTTCATGGAGTATTTTTAATAATTATAAATCAAAAGGTTTAACAAATTTTTTATAATCCATTTTAATAGAATTATACATTTCTTCTCTTTCTTTTTCAGTTTCTTTTATACTTTTTGATTGTTCTTCCCAAAAACTTCTATGTAATGTACTTAATTTTATTTTTTCAGCAAGACCTCTAAGATTTTCTAATAAATCTAATTTGGTTCTCTTTTCTCTTGAATCAACCTTATTGCCAGCAATCTCATTATCTAAGTTGTTTATTTTTTCAATCATTATATTTTCTAATTTATAAATTATTTACTCATTTTATACTATATCTATTTGAAAAATCAATTGTAAAATATAATATGAAATGTAGTTTATTATTAATATAAAAAATAAATTCTATGTTAAACATCTATCAATGATTTTATAAAAATATTTGACCATTAAAAAACAAAGAAATTTTAGTAAATTACAAAGACGGTAAAATTCTTATAAAAGCACCTATTGGAACTTGAAAAAGCTTCTTATTTTTTGATGGACCTATTTATGGATTGTATAAATCTTCTGAAAGGACTATCATAAATAAAGATAGTAAAAAGTGAGAAATTCAACTTTTATTTTCTCAAGATGATAATTTTTATCTTATCATAAGAAAAATTTCTCTTACAAAAACTTGAAAAGATAGTACAAAAAGTGAGTTTTATTCTATTGTAAAAGATAAAAATTTCATAGACTATCTAAATAATATAAACAATGATAAAATTATTGAAAAAAACAATGATATACTTACTTTACTTAAATTTTACCAAATCAAATTAGAAAATCTAACTACTGAATTTAAGCAAGAAAGAGAATTACAGGACAATCTAAATAGTTTGTTGATACCAAAAGAAGTTGCTCTTTCTACCACTTTTTTACCACAAAATTCTGACAATATTTTTGAAATGGAGCCTTCTTCTAGGATAAATATTTTGAAAAAGGTTTTTGGGATTATGGGGATAGATGATGCAAAAAAATAATTGATGATAAAAAAAAGGAAATTACTTGAGAAATTAAATGAAGAGAAAATATAGAAAATTACAAAAATAGATTTTGACAAATTATCTGAAAAATAGAAAAAATAAGTCAAAATATTGAAGAAAATGAATTAAGTAATTATTTGAAAGAGAATATTTTTTGAGATGAAGAATTTGAACTTGATATAGATAAAATACAAAAAATAGATTTTGATATAAACAAAGTTTTTGAAGAAAACAAAAAAAATATTGAAACTTTACTTAGCAAAAACGAAGAATATAAACAGCTTAAACAAAATTTAGAAAATACACTTAAACAAATAGAACAGTTAAAAATTCAAAAAGAAACAATAAGTCAAGAAATAAAAT
>WFMP01000156.1 GCA_015489035.1 Candidatus Altimarinota bacterium | reverse complement strand
GTGGAGAGTATCAAGCTAATACAATTTTAAATCTGAAAATAATGAGTATAGTTATTTTGATAGGTGGACTAAATTATTATTTTGGAGTTTTAGGACTTGTTAGTATGGGGTATAAAAAAGAGTTTTCAAAAGCGATTGTCATTACTGGTGTATTTAATATATTTTTATCTATTGCACTTGTTTATTTTCTGAAAGATGTGGGAGCGAGTTTGTCATTAGTGGTAAGTGAATTTGTTTTGTTAATTATTATAATTTATTTTATAAAAAATATAAAATTGAAAAAGGTTAGCTGATGACTCCAGTAATAAACACAGAAAAAAAAGAGCTATTAAAAATCACTATTTCAGATGGAAAAGCAAAAGAAATTTTAGCTGAATTATTGAATCTGTATTTAACTCCATCATTTGGAAGTATCAAGCAAAAAGAGATTGATTTGTTTGTATTTTCAAAATTAATAGAAATAGGCTTTTTAAAAGAGGATGTATTTGACATTATTTCAAAACTAAAAGTTACGAGACAAAAAGCACGAAACTTATTGTATGAATATAATTTACGAAAAAGTTCTGATATGAGTGAAGAATACAAAAGGTTTTTAACAAATCCTATTTTAGAAAAAGATAAAGAGATTGTAATTTTCAATATTGAAAATCCATTACTCATTGACTATATAAAATCTAAGTTAAAAGAAAAAAATTTACTTAGTGATGGTTCATTTTCTCCAGAAATTATAAAATTGAGACAACAAGTTTATATAGAATTACTAAAAGAGTGCATAACCGACAGAGAAGATTTAATAGAACAGTTAAAACAGATAGGGATAAATGACAGTTTAGATGAATTGATTAAAAATATACTCAAAAAGGCATCTATCAAAGTATTTAACAATTCAAATGATTTTGTGGTGGATGAATATATATCCCCTTTTATAAACAATAACATAACAAATATGATAGAGATTTTTAAAAAATCAAATGATGAAGTTAAGTAGAAACAAAAATGTTTAAAGAGAAAATGGTAGTTACTTCTGAATTTCCTTCTATTGCTAGATGGAATATTTTAAGAGATGTGATCTGTCAACACTTCATAGGACACATTTCAAATTCCTAATCTGTCATTACGATTAGTAACATATTTTTCTTCAAACTGAGCCGGTGACATATAATCAAGATACGAATGTAGCTGTTTACGATTATACCAAATCTCTATAAAACCAAAAATAGCTTCTCTTGCCTGTGATCTCGTTTGAAAAATGATATGATGCGTAAGCTCCGTTTTCAAAGTATGAAAAAAACTTTCACTCACCGCATTATCTTAACAGTTGCCTTTGGCACTCACACTCTGAGTGATTTCGAACTGTTGGAGTAACTTTCTGTGCTTATCGGAAGCATACTGACTGCCTCTGGCGGTATGCCAGATTAAACCTTTTGATGGTTTTCGGCTCATTAATGCCATACTAAGTGCATCATTTACTCTGTCTTCCTTGGATAAAAACAATCTCTATAAGCTCATTGAGTTTAGTGTCAACTTTTTTAACGATACAACCAGATTGAACCCAGTGATAATAACTTGATTTATCAACCTTTAATACTCTACACATAATTAATATTTGAAACTCTTTTGAATATTCTTGTATCCATGCGTATTTCACAGAGTTTACTCTCAAGGGACACCCCGTCTTTGGCGAAACACGCTGTTGCCTTTTTTAAAATATCTCGTTCTTGTTTAAATAATTTATTCTCAGCTTGCAGGCGTTTATTCCCTTCTTCTGCCGTCTCCTTCATCTTGTTAGTTGCTGTAAAACCTCTTGGTTGTATAGTAATATTGTTATGTGTTTTATACTCTCTCACCTAAATATAAAGTGTTTTGACTTTCATATCTAAATCTTTGGCAATTTTTGCTGTTGATTCTTCTGAATTCATTACTAACTGCACACTAGAATCTCGAAACTCTTTTGTGTGTTTACTGTTTCTTATTGTCTTTTTATCCTTATTAATACTGATATTTTATCTTAGAACTACTAATATTTAGCCACACCGGGTGCTTCTGGATTAAAAAAGATGAGTTTTTTATAAATTAGAAAGTGGAGGAAATGTCATGAAATTATTTAGGTTTACAATCCTTTTATCAATAGTTAACGTTTTTGGTATATAATTCTGCTTTTAAAAAGGTTTAGCATGGCATTTTCAAACAAACAACTATTTTATTTTATAAGTATATCATTACTTTTTATCATTTTTTCCTACTTCTATCTTGATGTTCCAATCGCACACTATTTTATCACCCATAAACAGCAATACCTTGC
>WFMP01000155.1 GCA_015489035.1 Candidatus Altimarinota bacterium | reverse complement strand
GTATATTTGGATCTTGATTTATAATTTTTCAGACTTTTTCTAGATAATCCCAAAAAATATTATAATTTCATATATTTTTTAATATTTCAAAAACTTGTTCAAGTTTATTTTGTTTTTCTATAGGTCAATTATTATTGTAATTTTCTAGTATTTTGTTAATTATAAAATTCGTTCCATCTTGTGAATTATCTAGTATTTTTATTTCTTCTCAGTTGTTTGCTATTTCATCAAAATCTTTTCATCATTTTATTTGAAAAATCATTGGATAAGTTTCCATAGAAATTGCTATTTTAATTCATCTTATAGTAGCTTGTTCTCAAGCATTGTCGTTATCAAAAGAAAAGACTATTTTATTTGAGGCTCTTTTTAAAAGTTTGATATGTTGTTCTGTAAGAGCAGTTCAGCAAGTTGCAATAGCATTATCATATCATAATCTATCAAGTCATATTACATCCATATATCATTCTACAACTATCAAAAAATCTTTTTTAGTTTTTTTTGCATTATTGAAATTATATAAAATATTACTTTTGTGATATAAAATAGTTTCAGGTGTGTTTATGTATTTTCAAGTATTTTCTTCATTATTGAATATTCTTCAAGAAAAAGCTATTACATCTCATAAAGATGAAAAAATAGGAAATATTATTCTATTTGAAAAGAAAGAATAGACTGATCAAGATGATGATTTTCTTCCTAATCAAGATAAAATGATATCTTCGTCTTCAAATCATTTTTGTTTTAAGTAATTTATAAGTTCAATTCATTTTGTTGGAGCATAACCAAGTTTATATTTTATAATAAGTTCTTTTGTAATTTTTCTTTCTCAATTTAAGTAGTCTAGTGCATTATCATCTTCAAATAGTTTTTTATGAAAAAAATTTAAAGCAGTTTTGTTTATATTGATAAGTTTATCTTTTAAATCTATTTCTTTTTTGTTTTGTGTTTTATCATTGTTATAATCTTTAAGTTCTACTCAAGCTTTTTCAGCTAATATTTTGATAGCATCATAAAATTCTATATTTTCTATATCTTTTAAAAATGTAACTGCATTTCATCATTTTCCACATCAAAAACATTTAAATATTTGTTTATCTTCAGATACTACAAAAGATGGAGTCTTTTCATTGTGAAAAGGACATAATCAAGTATAATTTCTTCCATTTTTTTTTAAATCAACATATTGTGATATAATATCTACAATATCTATCCTACTTAATATATCCTCAGTTAAAGTCATATTGTATTTTATTTTATAAATACTAAATTTTTACTTAAATAAGTTGAATTTACAAGATTTGTTTATATAAATAGGAAGTTTTATCTATATTAAAAATATTATGTTTAATTTGAAAGATCCTAAAGTATTACATATATTAGAAACTATCTTATGAAGCTTTATCTGAATGGTGGTTGCTCTAGCTTGGAATGGGTTTATAAATTCGATTTTAACTTCACTTATGGATAAGATGGCATTTTTATGAATTATTTGATATTTAATTTATGCTGTAGTAATTACAATATTAGCTGTTTTTGCTGTTACAAGTTATGTTCATTTTATTTGAAAAGTTAAGAAAGAAAAAGATAGGTAATTTTATATATATTCTATAATTTTATGAAAATAAAAACATTCAAGTATATTCTTTTATATATTTTTTTATTGATTTTATCGTTTTTTTTATATAAAAATTTTGTTTTTTATGAAAATTATTTAAGTAATTTTTCTATGTATACTAAAATAGATAATTTAAAGAATAAAGAAATTATAAGTTTTAATAGTTGATTAAATGTAAATTGATTAGTTTTATGAAAATATGATAAGTCTAATTTGTTATTGTTGAGTTGAAATATTTCCGGAAGTTTGAGTGTTTTAAATAAATCTAAATCTTACTCATATAAGGATTTTTATAATTTATGAAATATATATTTTATTAATTCGTATAAAACCTTTGTTAATAATTGAACTTGATATGTAAAATTAAATCAAAGAGCTATTTCTTATTATAATACGGCATTATCTATTATTCCAAAATATAAATTTAAAAAAAATATTCTTGCAAATTTGTGAGTATCTAAAAGATTTTTAAATTTTATGTATGTTTATAGTTGTGATAATTTATTCGTAAAAATGATTTTTAAAGTCAATAATTTGTTAGAAAATATAAATAAAATTCAAAATATATTGAAGAAGCAAATATGATCTTTGAAAAAATGGAAAAATTATACTTTTTTGAAGCAATGTATAAATTCATTTGAGAATGATTCTAATAAAAATATTTCTATACTTTACGAGAATACTACTTTTTTTAAAAATGTTGAAAAATGATTGTTAATAACATTAAAAGATTACCAGTGAAATGAAGTAAGT
>WFMP01000154.1 GCA_015489035.1 Candidatus Altimarinota bacterium | reverse complement strand
ATTTTCTATACCGTTCTGTGCATAAGTGTTTATTCAATAAATATTTATGAAGAATAAACTTATAATTATTAGTATTATTTTTTTTCTCATTTGTATCTTTTATATATTAAATTATTTATGTTAATAATATAAAAAGACTATTTATTATCAATATTTTTTTCTAAAATTATAATTTGTCATATTCTTACTCATAGTTTTGAAATAATATATGTTTTTTTATTTACTTTTCATTTTGATAGTATATTGTATTTTTTTTCAATAGAAGTATTAAAAAAATCTATTCCATCTATTTTATTATCTAAATATCTAATTTTTTTTGCTTTTTTATGTTTTATAATATGATGTAAATAAAAATATATTATAATAGCTTCATCTTTCTCGTTTCATAAATTATTTATAAAAAATGGAAATTTTGTAGGATCTTGATTTTCTCTTTGTTGAGGATTCATTATCCAATTTTGATATTGTTCTTCCATATTTTTAATATTCTTTTTAAAATCACCATCAACTTGTAGGTAAATAAATTGTTGGTGAGGAGAATTAGAAAAATATTTTGCAACTTCATCTATTTTATTTTGAGATAAAGAAATCGTGAATTGAATCGGAGTTTTTTGATATGTTTTTTGTTTACTATTTTGAGCATATATCCAATTAAAATCAGTCTTATTTTTTGAGTCATCTTCATAAGAAGCAGGTTTTATATATGTAGTATCAAATCATATAATTTCTCTTATTTGATTTTCATATTTCATAGCTATTTCCAAAAAAATATTCTCTGAAAAAGTTCAAATATTGTTTAATTTTCCAAGTTTCGAATGAAAATGATGTTTATGTAAATCAAATCAAGTTATTTTGATATCCTCCAAAGTTTTAATTAAAGAGAGCATTTCTGGTTGTGTAAGTATTTCTATATTTTCAGTTTGAAATATTTCTTGAAAATCATTATCAGATATTAATTTATTTATTACATCATAAATAGCAAAATTAAATCATTTTGTAAAAAATAAATCAAACATTCTATGTAATAACATAAAATTTTTATAACTAGCAACATCAATTTTCTTTCATTTATTTGAAATAATAATAGAATTTATATTTGGTAAAATTCAGTGAATTACACAATACAAAAAGAAAACTCATTGATTTTTAATTGTTATTTCAGGTAATCATTTTTTAGGCTGAATATATATTTTGTATTCAGGTCTTTTTCAATTTTGTTCTATCCATTTTATTATAATATCAATATCTACAATTCTATTTTGTATAATATCCTTTGTTTCAAAATTTTTATACAAATTTTTGTAATAATAGTTTATCAACTTATGTATCTTCGATTCATTCTGTTCTAAATTGTTGTTTTGTTTCTCCATTTTGTTTATCATCAAATTCTATAAAAAATTTCTTTATCTACTAATTCTCTTTTTCTACCATATTTTAAAGTTGAAATTTGTTTTATAATATCACACTTTTTAGGATCATTTTTTCATTCTTCTACATATGGATTTAATATATTTATAGAAAATGGTCTTGAAGGTTGAGTATCTATAGAAAGTTTCATTACAGCTTTAAATTTATCTATATTTACAAGGTCTTGTCTAGAAAATTCAGGAGAAAACTCTTGTTCAAGATATTCTGCATCTTTTGCTCATACTTTGTAAGACATTATAGTTCATACATTACCAAAAATTGCTCAAGTAAGGTCTGTTTCTCATCATAAATCTTTCTGTTTAAGTTGTTCTATGTATTGATGGGCAAGTATCAAACCAAGACGATATTTTCTGGCTTCTGATAAAATACTTTCAATAGATGGTGTAATAAAATTTTGAAATTCATCTATGTATAAAAAGAAATCTTTTCTATCTTTTGGAGCCATAGTTGCTCTTGCTAATGCAGCTTGTTTAATTTTTGAAACTAATATTAATCAAATTAATTGACTATTTATTTCTCAAATTTTACCTTTTGAAAGATTTAATAAAAGAACCTTTCATTCTTGCATTACTTGATCAATTTTAAATGAAGATTCTACTTGTCAGATAATATTTCTTAATATTCAGTTTGTAGTTAAAGGACCAAATTTTGCTTGGAAATATGGTATAATTTCACCTTTTTCTCTATCTCCCATAGCTGCATAAGTACTATTCCACCAAGCTTTTACAACTGGATTTTTAACTTTTGAAACCTTAACTTTTTGAAATGCTTCATCTGTAAAAAGTCTCATAATTTCTGTTAAAGAACCACCATCTGGCTGTTCCATAAGTGTCATAGCTGCATTTCTAAAATAATCTTGTAATCTTGGTCAAAAAATTTCAGGTCAATATAGTTTTACAAACAATTCAGTTGCATCATTTGTAATTAAATCAATTTCATCGTAATTATCTGGACTACTTGGTTCAAGTAAATTCATACCAAAAGGCATATCCAAATTACCTGCATCAAAATATATTAAATCATCTATTCTATCTTTTGGATAATATTCAATAATATTTTCACATAAATCACCATGAGGATCAATAATAGCAAATCAGTTTCATTTTAAAGTGTCTTGTTTAGCTTGAGCTACAATCATAGTAGATTTACCAGTACCAGTTTGTCAGATAATATAAAAATGTCTAAATCTATCCACATTTGCAATTCTAATTTCTTTTTTAACTCAAGAATATAAATTTTCTCAAAGTAAAATTCATTCAGCAGGAATATTATCAGGAGCTGGAACTATTTTAAATTTTTGCCATAAAATTCTTGGATTTTTGTTAAACCTTGAATGTGGAAAATGATAAATACTTGCAAGTTCTTTGATATTTAAAATTTGTGCAGTAATAAAAAATAATCACTTATAAAGTGTAAAAATTGGTTTCTTGAAAATATGTTGGATAAACTCTTTTCCAAATTTCTTTAAATCTTTCATTTTTAGGAAGATAAATGAATTTAATCAATTATAATTATATTGATTTAAACTTAGAGCTAATTCATTTATAATTTTTCTTGGTCTTTCAGGATCTGGTGAGTTTGCAAATGTTTTAATAACTATTTCAAATCATTCATCTTGAACTTTTGCTTCCATATCTTGCATTTGAGTAGAACTTAGTCAAGAATTATCTTCATTTTCTTTTCATTTTCATTTTAGAAAGCTGTTCATAGCTCATCAGCTTTTGATTCATTTAATTTTTTTTCTAAATTTTCATTGCCAAGATTCAGAAATAGGTTGTATCAAAATTTGTAATTGTAATTTTTCTTCTCTTTTTACTCTTGAGAATGCTGATAATAAACTATCCATTGGATCAGCTTCGAATTTTTCATAATTTTTGATAGGGTAGGCATCATCTTTACTTAAAACTAAATATCCACCATAACCAAATTTTCCTGCTTCAAGCATTTTGGATGGTTTGATTTCTTCCGTGGTGCAACCAGGATAAAATGAACTAATTGTTTTATCAAAACTATCTTTAAAATCTTTCGGCATACCAACTATAAATTTAATAATTTCTTTCTCACAAATTATATTTAGACTTATATGTCTTTGTCAAAATAATTTTCACTTCCAACTTCCGTTAAATATTCAATAAAAATTCTTATAAACTTGTTCCATAAGTTGAATATTATTTTTCATTCATTGAATATTATCATTGTTTTTATCAAGATCAGAATCTTTTTTTTGAATTTTTACTAACAAAAAAACTAAATTTTTAGCATATTCTTCTTT
>WFMP01000153.1 GCA_015489035.1 Candidatus Altimarinota bacterium | reverse complement strand
TGTTTGAATATATTAACCCAGGATTTTTAATTTTAGGCGGCTTGACTATTTTTATGGTTTCTCTTGCAACAATACTTGCTGCAGGAAAAGCTGATAATGAAAACAAAAAAACAAATGCACCTTTGATAGGTGCCATAACAATAGCATTAATGATAGCGATTATCTTATCTGATGGATATACTACTAAAAATACAATTGATAAAAATATAGTACTTTTTCAAAAGGGAAATGAGCTTCAATGTACAGCACTTGGTACAACTTATCTCGTGCGTAGAGATAGGGGCTGGAAACTTCATAAAGAGGCTTTTACAAAAGATTCGATACTTCTTGACGCACGTTATTGTGAGAAGTAGAAATTGTAGATTTATAGTTATTTCCTATAAAATTTACTATAATTTTGATGTTTAGCTAAGAAAGGTGAAAAAATGGACATCCATAAGCCTTACAGCCTTTTGCAATAATGCGTGGCAGTATCGGTGTAAGAGAGATGCCGGACGAGTCCTCCCGCTTCTTAGTTTTTTCATATTTTTTATTTAAAAACTTTAAAAAATATTTTGAATTGCTTTTTTATTTTCATCATCATCAAGCTTAGCATATTTCATGGTTTGTGTAATATCAGCATGGTTCATTAGCTCTTGAATTCTTTTTATATTAGTATTAGCTGTAACTAGTAAAGAAGCAAAAGTATGTCTTAAAGAGTGAATAACTATACGATTTTTCCTATCGTTTACATCTATTCCCTCGTTAAAAAGAGTATCCAATATAGGTTTCAATCTATATTGTAATTTTCGTATAGAAATTTTCAATCCATTATTGTTGAATGATACCACATAGTCATTATAGTTTAATAATTTTAGTTGCTCTTCAAGTAATTCTTTTGTTGTATGACTAACATAACCGCTATATGTCATTTTGTCTCTTTTAAAATCTATTATTCTAATAGTACCACTTTGCAAATCAATATCTTTCTTTTTAATATGTAAGATACCTTCTGTTCGAGCACCTGTTGTAACTGCCAACTTTGTAAATAATTCCAGAACCTTACCATGACAGGCTTTTTCATCATATAATATAGCTTCATGATATAATTCTTGAATTTCATCTTTTTTTAAAAATCTTTCTCTTGTGTTTACAATTTTATATCTTTTTACATTTGTTGCAGGATTTACTAGCTGATATTCTTCCTCACTATTGCCATAGTTAAAGATAGTACTAAAGAGCTCAATAATCATGTTAGCAGTTTTTTTACTAAGCCCTTTTTCTTTGACAATTTGTGCTTGCAAATTAACTAAATCACCTTTTTTGATTTTGTCGATCGCATAAAGTCCTAAAAGATCTTTAATATGCTTATTATATTTACTAAGTCTCTCGTATGTACTATTTGTATTTTCCTTTGAATCAAAATATTTATCTGCTATATCATTAAGTGTAATTATTTTTTTACGATGATTTTTTACAATTTTTGGAGGTTGCTCACCAAGATTTTGAGCATTTACTATCTCTATTCGTTTATTTTTGCAATATGCCTCATCTATACCCTCATCACTACTTCCTATTTTTACTCTTTTTAACTTTCCATATTCATCTTTATATCTTATTGAGTAGGACTTAGTACCGTTAGCTTTTAGATAGTACTGAACACCTTCAAATTTTTTAGAACTTATATACTTTGCCATACTATACCCTCAATATAAGAACCCAAATAGCCAGAGTGGAATCTTATTTCCATACCCAATCTCTACATCATCAAAAGCAATAAAACTATTCTCTATATCTTTTATTTGCGAAAAATTTTTATTTCTTCCACCAACTTCAAATAAGAATTTGCTTTCAACTAAAAAATCACCTTTTGCAGGATATGTAACATCATAATTCTGACTAAGAGCATTTAGAAAAAATGTTTCTCTCGCTGTACCTATTTCAAACTCTGCTATATTTAAAAGGTTTGTATTGTCCAAGTATATCTTTTCAGGTTTCTCAAGCTGCTTTAATCTCTTAGATGATGATTTCATGAGAAGTTTAATTATCCCTGCATCTTCTAGTTTTATAAAGTACTCTTTTAGTGTCCTTCCGTCACCAATTTCCAAAGTGGTTTTGAGTTTCTCTATTACTGGTACAAAGGGAACACTTTGCATAATAATTTTTAAAAGCATTTTTAATTTCTTTATGCTATTGCCATCTAGGCTTGGATATACAAATAAAAGATCACTTGATATTGAAATATTTATATTTTGTTCCAATATATCAAAGAATACATCATCATCATTTATATCTAAAAAATAGGGATAATATCCAACTTTCAAATATCTTTTAAACGCTGGGATAACTCTTTTATCGAATTCTTTTAATTTAGAAACTATCTCAAAGGCTATCTC
>WFMP01000152.1 GCA_015489035.1 Candidatus Altimarinota bacterium | reverse complement strand
GTCTTCTATACTGTGGTATGTTATTATTCCACATCTTCCTCAAGAATTTAGATAATCTTGAAACTTTTCTAAAAACATTTCAAGTTGTTCTAATTCTTGGTTAACTTCAATTCTAATTACTTGAAATATAACAGCTATTTTTTTTTCTCATATTCATCATTCTTTTAATGAGTTTTTTAAATCAAATGTTGTTTTTAATTTATGTCTTGATTTAATTACTATTCTGACTATTTCATCAAGTAATTTTCATTTAAAATCTCAATATTTCTCAAATATTTCTTTGAGTCTATCTTTTGTGTAATTTTTTAAAATATATCCTGCAGTGATTTTTTGATCCGTATCAAATCTCATGTCAAGTGGTCATTCATGTTTGATACTAAATCATCTTTTTGCATCCTTAAAGTGTTCCATATTTACTCATAAATCAAGTAATATATAGTCAACTTTTTTGTCTTTTAATATATTTTCTAGTTGTCCATAACTTTCTCTAACAAATTGTATTTTTTCTTTATATTCAGATAAATTTTGTTTAGCAGTTTCTATAATATTTGGATCTCTATCTACACAAATTAATTCAATATTATTAAATCTTTCTAAGATTAATTTTGAATGTCACCCATGTCAAACAGTTCCATCCATAAGACTTTTACAATCTTTAGGAATTGACTCTAAAACTTCATTAAACATTACAGGGACATGCTTTATTTTTTTCATCTGTTTATAATTTATAAATACAACTTTGCTTTTTTTTATATAAAGATTTTAATAGAAAAATCAAATGAATGTTAAAAAAAAGTTAAAATTAATAATATTTATTAAAAACTTCTTAGTTTAAAGGATGTCAATTAAAAAATAATTTTATTTCTGTTAAGAAAATGTTAAAAACTTCTTGAATTTATAATATAATTTCTTATAAGAATGTTAATCCTAGAATGCTAGGGTTGCTAAACAAAAATAAAAAAAACTGTTGAGCTGATACTGACAACAGTTAGGCAACCTAATTTTAGGAGGGTTCTAACCAAATATAAACCGGTTAGGCCTTCCGAACTTACTGGATAGGCTGGTTGAATTCAACCGGTTTTTTTTAAATTGAATAAAATTCCAAATCAATAAATAATTATAAAAAAAAACTAGAGTCAATTTTTGAAACTCTAGATTTATTGATTTTACATTCAAATCATATCATAAACTTTTTGTATGTTTTGATTAGCTATTTGATTAGCTTTAGATTCATTTTGTTCTAGTATTTTTATAACTTCTTCATCTGAAAGTTGATTATACTTTTCTTGTATAGGTTTTACAAATTCTATAATTTTTTTGAATAATAATTCTTTCATTTCTTTGAAAGAGAAGTTTCAAGTTAAATATTTTTCTCTTATTTGTCAGTTTTCTTCTTCTGTTAAGAAAAGTTTTAATAATTTATATAAATTACATTCATCAGGATTTTTTGCAGTTCCAAGTGGGATAGAATCAGTAGTTATCCTTTTTACATTTTTTAAAATTTGTTCTTCTGAATCTAAAATTCAAATAAAATTATTGTAAGATTTACTCATTTTTCTTCCATCTATTCAAGTAATAGTAGCTACTTCCTTGTTTATAAATTCTTTTGGAATTTGAAATGTTTCTCCATAATTTCTATTAAATTTTTCAGCTATATCTTGTGCATATTCTATATGTTGTTTTTGATCTTGTCCTACTGGAACCAAATCTGGGTTGTACAAAAGTATGTCTGCAGCCATCAAAGTAGGGTAGTTAAACAGTCATGCTGAAATATTTTCTTGTTTTCATTTTCAAGCTTTATCTTTGAAAGCATGCATTCTTTTAAGAACTCAAAGAGTAGTTAAACAACTTAAAATCCAATTTAATTGACTGTGTGCAGGAACTTTGTGTTGTCTAAATAAAATTACTTTCTCTAAATCTAATCAAGATGCAATATAAATTTTTGCTTGATTTAAACTAGCTTGTTGTATGAAATTTTTTTCTTGTTTTGAAATGAAAGCATGTAAATCAGCTATCATAAAATAGATGTTATTTTCTTTTTGCATATCAAGTAAAGGTTTTACAGCTCAAAAGTAATTTCAAATATGTATTTGGTCTGCTGAAGGTGTAATTCAAGTTAATATTGTTTTCATTTTTATGATTATTAAATAAATTTATTCTTTCTCTAATAATGCTAATTTTCTTGTAAAATTCAATAAATAATTTATTATACATCTAGTTTTAGTAATTAAATTTGTATTATGCCATTTTGAATTTTATGAATGAATAAAAGATATTTAAAATATATAAAAGCTTTCAATCCTAAAAAAGATATGAAATTAGCTGATAGTAAGCTTAAAACCAAAAAATTACTACAAGATTTGGATATTCCGAGTCCTAAACTTATTGATGTTATAAAAAATAGAAAGCAATTACAAAATTATGATTTTTCAAAATTTGAGTGAGAAGAATTTGTTGTAAAACCAAATAAATGAAGTAAATGAAAATGAATTTTAATTTGTAAAATGATAAATAAGAATATTGTTAAAATTTCTTGACAGCTTATAGATATAGATACTTTTAAAAAACAAATAGCAGATATACTTGATGGTAGATATTCTATGACTATGTGAGCTGATATAGCTTTTATAGAAGAAAAAATTATTCCTTGAGATGATTTTTCTATTTTTTGTGAGTATGGGCTTGCAGATATTAGACTTATTACAATGCAATTGGTACCTGTGATGGCTATGCTTAGATATCCAACAAAAGAGAGTGATGGAAAAGCAAATATTGCTGCTGGTTGAGTTTGATTTTGAATAGATATTGCTTCTGGTAAAATAACTTCTATGTATCATAATAGGAAAATTTACATAAAAGAGTTTCCTGAAGATTATAAACAATTTCAATGAAAACAGATATCATATTGGGATGATATTTTGTTATATTCATCTCAAATTCAATATTTTACAAATATTTGATATTTATGACTTGATTGGACTATAGCACAACCTTGACCAAATCTTATAGAAATAAATGCTATGGCTGGTATGGAAATACAGCTTGTAAATGGAGAATGACTTGAAAATAGATTAAAAAAAGTAGAAGATTTAAAGATTACTTCTCCCAGTAAATGAGTAGAAGTTTGAAAAAGTTTGTTTTCACAAAAACAGACAAATCCTACTATTCAAAAAGATATGATTTATCTTGAACAACCTGCTTTATTAAAATATAAGAAAGATGATAAAACTATAGAAAAAAATATTATATTAAAGTTAGATTTAGATAATAAATTTAATTATGCAGATTCTTCTTTAATATCTAATTTTGATGAAAAATATAAAATAAAATTTTGAGATACTATAATTGATAAACTTAAATTAAGAGAAAAAAAATGACTTTGAAATAATATAATTTTATGAACAAAAGAATTAGAAGATTTTATAATTGTCCCTAAGAAGAAAGATATAAAAGATTTTTCTATTTGGAATAAAAATCAATATATTGAGGCTGAACAAAATATATTAGTAGAATTGGATAATGCTATTGATAGTTTGTCAAAGAAATTAAATATTTCAAGGATAGTGAAACCATTCAATTATATGGAGGAACTTGATAGTTTTATTACTTGGGGATGAAATTATAATCCTAAATTTGAATATAAATATCCAACAGATAATAAAATAGAACAAATTGAAGATGAGATAAAAGATATAAAAAATAGATATTTTGATGTGAAAGAATGATATAAAAGTTGATTATTTGATATCTTTTCTGATAAATTACAGGAAAATAAATCTAAATTAGAATTAATAAAGGCATATAAAAAACAAGATTTTAAATTAATGTGAAAATATAATGAATTGTTGTATTGAAAATTAAATGATAGTTTTTTAGAAGAAACTAAATTAAAGTTAAATCCATTTTTGGATAAGAATTTATGAAGAAAATTATCTATTTATGAAGTTTTGGAAAAAGTTAAAAAACATATAAAAAATATCTGATTAGAGAATATTCAAATTAGACTTGAAACTAATTTAAGTTCAAGAATTTTAGTTAAAAGATGAGATCCAATTATAGTTAATATTTCTAAAACATCAGATTTTTATGAAAAAGAAATAGATATGATATTAGCTCATGAAATAGATGTTCATGTAGTAAAATATATTAACTGAAAAAAAACTTGATGGAAGATTTTACAAAGTGGAACTTGATTTTATCTTACGGATGAAGAATGACTTGCTATTTGGAATAGTTTTAGATATTTGCCGGAAAATTACGAAAAAACTGCTATGTATGAAAAATATTTTTTAATTTCACAAGCTGAAAAAGCAGATTTTGTACATTTATCAAACATTATAAGATGATTACATCCTCAAGAATGATTACTTAAGATTTTTAGAAGGACAATGAGATTTAAAAGATGAATTCAAAATACGGCATTTAAGTGAGTGGGAACATCTTATTATAAAGATAAGATTTATTTGGATGGTTACAAAAAAATAGATAGTTTTATACAGGAATGAGGTAGTTTTGAGAAAATGTTAAAATGAAAGTATAAACTTGATGATTTAAAATATATAAATTTTGAAGATTAATAAAGAATTTTCATTAATTCTTCTATAGTTTCTACATTGCCTATAGATTTTATTATATATTGTTGTATTCATTCTTTTGCAATGATTTTATCATTATTTTTTAGTATATCTTTATCTTTTTCTATTACTTCTTGATTTAAATAATCGGATATGTTTATTATAAAATTGTATATTTTGGCTGAAGTGTGTATTTTTCATTTTAAATATACTTTTAATGAATTATCTAATATTTCATTATCCTCATAAGATAAAGTAAAAGTTCATTTATTATTTAATCCGTTATCTAACCAATTTAAAAATTTATCAAAAAATACAGTATCGAATTTTCAATTATTAACAAAGATAACTAATTTATCATACAAAACTCAGTTTTTATTAAGTAATTCT
>WFMP01000151.1 GCA_015489035.1 Candidatus Altimarinota bacterium | reverse complement strand
TTTAATAATCAAAATACCATTCGTAAAAATAATTTGCTTAAACAAATGCAAAGTTTGGACAAGCAGTTGGTATTAATAAATCAACAATTAAAAGCTTACCAAGACGTGTTGAAGTTATATCAAGTAGAATTAAAAGAAGGCTTGATTTCCGTTCTAGAACTTAAAACAGTAATAAAAGAAATCGCATTGAAAAAACAAGAAAAAACCAATATAAAATTATCCAAACAAGTATTAATAAATGCATACAATTACTGGAATCACTAAATAATAATCAAAATGAAAAAATTGAAATACATACTCATCTTTTTTATCGTGCTGCAATCGTGTAAACAAAAAGTTGCAAACGAAACAACCCAAAAAGCACCACTTCCAGAAGTAAGCATAACACAACCTTTCATCGGTAATATTAAAGAAACTGAAGCAATAAATGGTCAAGTCGTTTTTTTAAATAAAACAAGCATTGTTGCTCCAATAAGTGGTTATGTAACGCTTGTACGCACCAAATTAAACGATAAAATACGAAAAAATCAATTGTTATATCAAATACAAACAAAAGAAAGTAAAGCTTTGCAAAAAGCCAACATTTCACCTAACAAAAATTTTGGAATTATCAATGTTTATGCTTCTGCCACAGGCTATGTAAGCAATCAAAATATACCAGATACAGGTGTGTTTGTAAACGAAGGAAATCCATTGTTAACTATTGTAAAAAATACCGATTTAGCCATTCAAGTAAATGCGCCTTTTACATTGAGTAAGTTAATAAAAAATCAAAAAAATATTGAGGTAACATTACCAAACAAAGAGATAAAAACAGCTTATTTTTATAAAGCCACTCCAACAGTTGATGCCATCTCACAAACGCAAAATATTCTTTTTAAGTTAAAGAAATATAGTGCATTGCCTGAAAATTTAAATGTATTGATTAAAATTCCCGTTTTGGAAAAAACCAACAGTATTTTAGTTTCTAAAAATGCCGTATTAGCGAATGAAACCCAAGATAAATTTTGGCTAATGAAAGTAAATAAAGATAATTTGGCATTAAAAATTTCGATTAAAAAAGGCATTGAAAATAACGGGAAAGTGGAGATTTTAGAACCAAAATTACGGCTTGATGATAAAATCATTGAAAAAGGTGCTTATGGTTTGGCAGATAGTACACAAGTTAAAATCATAAAATAATGGATAAGATATTTGTAAAATATAAAAGTCCGATAGCGGTAATTTTATTGCTGATATTGATTGGTGGTGCTTATTCCTACAAAAATTTAAGTACTTCTCTTTTTCCTAATGTTACTTTTCCTAAAATAAAAATTATTGCCGACAATGGTCAGCAACCTGTTGATAAAATGATGGTTACCGTTACAAAACCATTAGAAAATGCCATAAAAAGAGTAGAAAATCTTAAACTCATTCGTAGTATTACCAGTATGGGTTCTTGTGAGATTTCGGCTTTTATGGATTGGGGTTCAGATATAAATATTGACAAACAACGATTAGAATCAAGAATTGCACAAATAAAAAGTGATTTACCACCAAATACACAGATTATTGTCGAAAAAATGAACCCTTCTATTTTACCAGTAATGGGTTATTCGCTACAATCTGAGGTTAAAAATCAAGTGGAATTAAAAATGATTGGGGAATACATTGTTAAACCTTATTTGTCAAGAATCGAAGGTGTTGCAGCCATTGAAGTCATTGGTGGAAAAACCAAAGAATTTCAAGTTATTCTCAATCAAGAAAAGCTCCGTAATTTAAAACTCAAACCACAAGAAATAGTCAATGCTATTCAGCAAACGGGTTTTATCCAAGCAAATGGTTATACGGTTGATTATAAACGGTTGTATTTAACCGTTACCGATGCAACCATCAATAATAAAAAGCAACTAGAAAATTTAGTAATTATTGATGATGCTAAACGAAAAATTAGTCTGAAAGATATTGCTACGATAAAAATCTCTGAAAAAATAGAATACATAAAAATCAATGCTGATGGGAAAAATGTACCGCTAATTGCCGTCTTAAAACAGCCAAATAGTAATTTGATTGATGTAGCCGATAAAGTAACCAAAGATGTAACAGCATTAAATAAAATTTTACCAAAAGGGGTACAATTAGTCCAATATTACAATCAAGCAGACTTTGTAGGCGACAGTTTAAAAAGCATTATTGATGTCCTTTGGATTGGTTTAGTATTAGCTATCATTGTAGTAATGATTTTTTTACGTTCCTTTAAAGCGAGTAGTGTTTTGTTAGTAACCATTCCAATAACCTTAGGATTAACATTTTTGATAATGAAAGCCTTGGGTTACGATTTGAATATTATGACCATTGGTGCTATTGCCGCTGCTATTGGTTTAATAATAGATGATGCAGTTATAATTGTAGAACAAATCCATAGAACGCACGAAGAACATCCTAAAGAACCGGCTACTAAACTTGTGGGTAAAGCTATTAAATTTTTATTTCCAGCAATGGTAAGTTCTTCTTTAAGTACCATTGTAATTTTCTTGCCTTTTGTATTAATGACAGGTGTTGCAGGTGCTTATTTTAAGATTTTAACCGAAACAATGATAATTACTTTGGCTGTTTCCTTTGTAGTAACTTGGCTTGGATTACCAGTGATTTATTTGTTATTTTCCAAAAAGAACCCAAAGGAAATCAAAGTCCATCCTTTAAAAGAACGAAAATGGGTACGCTATTTTATTGAAAGACCAATTTTTTCGTATGCTTTTATCGTATTAACAATTTTGAGTATTGTCTTAATTTTACCTAAGTTACAAACGGGATTTTTACCAGAAATGGACGAAGGTTCTATTATTTTGGACTATGACAGTCCTCCAGGAACATCTCTAAAAGAAACCGATAGAATGCTATCAGAAGTAGATGCAATCTTAGATAAAATACCAGAAGTAAAAGCGTATTCACGCAGAACAGGTACACAAATGGGTTTTTTTATTACAGAACCTAATAGAGGTGATTATTTAATAGAATTAAAGAAAAACAGAACCCAAACGACCGATGAAGTTACCGATGTCATACGGCACAAAGTAGAAAATGCAGTGCCAGCTTTAAATGTTGATTTTGGTCAAGTAATTACAGATATGTTAGGCGATTTGATGAGTAGTGTACAACCCATTGAAATTAAAATATTTGGTACAGACCATAAAAAATTGCAAGAATTATCGCAATTGGTCGCACAAAAAGTGGAGAATGTAAAAGGAACAGCAGATGTTTTTGATGGAATTGTTATCGCAGGTCCTATGCTAAGTATTCATCCAAAAGAAGCCATTTTAAAACAATATGGTTTATCGGCAAAGGACTTGCAAATGCAAATTCAAACCTATTTAGATGGCACAGTTGCAGGTTCTATTTTAGAAAAAGAACAACTGACGGATATAAGAGTTATGCATCCAAATAACGCAACTATCCCAATTGAAAAATTAAAACAAGCAAAAATAGCCACCAATTCTGGAAACTATTTACCATTAACCACTTTTGCAGATTTCTCTATGAAAGCAGGCGTTTCTGAAATTGAAAGAGAAAACTTGCAATCAATGGGTGTGGTAACTGCACGCTTGAACAATCGTGATTTAGGAAGTGTAATGAACGATATAAAAAATGAACTTTCGCAAGTACAACTACCACCATCGTATCAAATAGTTTATGGCGGTTCTTATGCCGAACAACAAAAATCTTTTAACGAATTATTACTCATATTAATCTTTGGAGGTTTATTAGTATTTACTGTAATCTTATTTATGTTTCGCAATTTACTACTTTCATCGCTTGTCCTTTTTGTAAGCGTTTTAGGGATTTCGGGAAGTGTTTTAGCCTTATATTTTACCAATACACCATTAAATGTAGGTAGTTATACAGGAATTATTATGATTATAGGAATTTTAGGAGAAGCTTCTATTTTCACTATTTATTTATTTTTAGAAGAAGTAAAAAAAATGGGAAAAGAAGAAGCTATTATTTATTCTATTTCTGCCAGATTACGCCCCAAATTAATGACCGTAATAAGTGCAATTGTTGCCTTAATGCCTTTAGCCTTAGGTATTGGTACAGGAGCACAAATGCACCAACCATTAGCCATTGCAGTTATTGGTGGTTTTATTATTGCTTTACCATTGCTTTTGATTGTTTTGCCAACGTTGATTTACAAGTTTATAAAAATTAATTCTTAACTAACCTAATAACAAATAAAAATGAATATATCCAATAGTTTAAAATTAGCAATACTACTTTGTTTGATTACTTTTACTGCATTCGGTCAAAAAATCAAGATTGATACCATACAAAAAAAGAGAAACATTACATTCAATTATAAATCACTTATAATTCCTACAGCTTTAATTGGTTATGGGGTTGTTGGTATTGAGAATGATGGATTAAAACGGTTAAACTTTAATATAAGAGAAAAAATAATTAAAAATATTAATAATAAATTTCGTATTGATGACTATTCACAATACATACCATTCGTATCCGTATATGGTTTAAATGCTATAGGCGTAAAAGGGAAAAATAATTTTAAGGATAGAACAATAATTTTAGGTACAGCCTATTTAATTATGGGTACAACGGTAACGGCTATGAAAAAAATAACTGCAATTGAAAGACCAGATGGTTCAAAGCATGCATTTCCATCTGGACACACAGCGACTGCATTTATGGGTGCAGAATTTTTATATCAAGAATACAAAGACGTGTCAATTTGGTATGGCATTTCTGGATATTTAGTTGCTACAGGCACAGGTTTTTTTAGAATGTATAATAATAAACATTGGCTTACCGATGTAGTAACTGGTGCAGGAATTGGTATTTTAAGTACAAAGATAGCCTATTGGATGCATCCTTTTATTAAACGTACCATCTTTAAAAATAAAGAGAAATCCACAGGAATGGTTATCCCATTTTATAATGGAAAAGAAGCAGGTTTAGCAATGTCTTTATCTTTTTAGAAAATGATAATACTTATAAAAAAAAGCGTTTTATTATCTAATATTTTCAATGAATATGAATAAAGTTTCAATATTATTATTTACAATACTTAATCTGAGTAAAATTAGCTATGCTCAAAATCAATACAGCATCGAACATTCATATCAGAATGGCTATGTTTTTCAGACCAATGATTTTATTAGAGGAAACAATGCCGAAAAAGAGATTATAAATGCTTTTCAAATGTTTTCTCTAAAATTTTCTAAGCAAACAACAGGAAAACAACAATGGGAACAGCTATTTAATTACCCAAGATATGGTTTGGGATTTTCTATATATGATTTTCATAATCCTGAAGAAATAGGTACACCTCTTGCTGCTTATGGATTTTTTAATGCTCCTTTTAAAAGGTGGAAAAAATGGAGTTTGAATTATGAAATTGGTTTTGGTGCAACTTTCAACTGGAAATCTTTTGATCCAGTTACTAATAAATATAATATTGCCTTAGGTGCTGGTCAATCTTTTTATGTGGATGCAGGTTTGCTTTTAAATTACCGCTTTAACAAACACTTAGATATGGAAACGGGTTTTTCTTTAACCCATTTTTCCAATGGAGCTTTAAAAAAACCAAATAAAGGATTAAATACTATTGCTCCAAAAATAAGTATAAAATATAGTATTGATGAATTTACAACTTTTTCAAAAAAGGAAATCAAACCTTTTTAGCAAAGGAACGAATGGCTTATATCCATTTTTGGAGGTATGAAAAATGTTATTTTTAACGATGCCAATATTAATGTTATAGAAAAATATGAAGGTTTAAATTTCCCTGTACTCGGACTTTCTACAGTTTTTAACAGGCAAGTTAGTTACAAATCAAAATTTGGGATAGGAATTTCAGCTTCATATAATGGAGCTCATAATGCTCAGGTGGCAGTAGATGATAACGAATTAGAGGCTTTAGAAAGTCCTTTTGTAGATAAACTACAAGTAAGTATCTATCCTTCTTATGAATTGGTAGTTAACAAAGTTTCTTTAGTTTTGCAACCTGCATTTTATATTTATCGAAAAAAGTTAAAAAATCAAACGCCTGTTTTTCATCAAAGAATAGGACTTAAATATCATTTCAAAAATAACTTTTTTGCAGGTGTTACTTTGAGAGATTATAAATTTCACGTTTCAGATTTTATGGAATGGCATATTGGATATGTTTTGAAGTGAAAACACCTCTTTTTTCTGTACAATTCTAAAAATTCAAAATTAATTCAAAATCAAGTTT
>WFMP01000150.1 GCA_015489035.1 Candidatus Altimarinota bacterium | reverse complement strand
AGTTTTCTAACCATATCATCAGGAATTTCAAAGTCATCTATGTTTCAAAATTTATGAGCAAAAAGTGGACAAATTTCTTTATAATCACAAAATCTACAATTTGAAGTATCTTCTGTAGTTGGAAAGGCATTTTCATCTCACAAATTATATTCAGCTTTTTTCTGTTCTATTTCCAAAACTATTTTCTTATATTTTTCTGTAATTTCTTGCATTCTTTTATCTGTAATTTCCCAAAAATCTTGAATTTCAAAATGCAAATACACCAAATTCCCATAGATATTTTTTAGATATTTTCAATATTTCTGTTTTACTCCCAAACCATATAAAGTAAGTTGTTCTTCATAAAGTGTTTTATCTTCTGGTGGTAAATTTTTGTTTGTTTTGTAATCTGTAAGAATAAAATCATCTCATTTTTTATCAAGTCTATCTATAATTCACTGAAATTTAATATTGTCTCATAAGTCTATAGCAAGCCTAACTTCCGTTCAAATAACTTTTATATCTTCAAAAGGATAATGTTTATCATAAAAACTTTTCAAATAATACTTTCATCTTGTAAGAAATTCATTTATTTTGTCTTTTTCTTCATCTAATTTACTAGCCTTTTCATTAAAAGTTTCCAGAAAAACTTGTTCTAGCTGATCATAAGTTGGCTTCTTAAAATTATTAACTTCGTTATAAAGCCATTCCAAAGCAGCATGAACTTCAGTTCCTAAAATTAAATGTAAATTTTCTTCCCACTCAGGTCTGTTCTTATCTACATAATAAAATTTATAAGCTAATGGACAATTCAAATATTTTTGAATCTGTGAAAAACTATATAAAGGCATAAGAAAAATTTATAAGCTAAATACCTCAAATTTAAGAAAAACCATAAAAAAAACAATTGAAAAAAGAAGAAGTTTTTATATAACAACCATAGTTTATTTACTTATTTTTTAAAAAAATGAAAAAAAGTTTAATATTATGAAGTGTAATTATAAGTTCAGTATGACTAAGTTTTGCTTTAAATTCTAATAGTCTAAAAACTAATCTAAATAGTAGTTATACTACTGCGAATACAAATGCTACAAATATTTACAAAAAATATGAAAATCTAGTTTCTAATATAGATGATAAAATGGCAACTTGAGACTATGTTGTATTGTCTCAACTAACTTGAATAAATACAAATAACTTAGACGATACTATCAAGACTCAATATACAAATTTAATTAGGAATATTACTACGAAAAAATTGAATATTATTTGAGAAATTGATATAAATAACAATAGTTTAAAAAATAATTTAATAACTACTTGAGATTATAACAATAAGTTAAATGAAATACAAAGTAATATTTCTTGATATATTTTGGATAGTAATACTTCCATTTCAAATTTTAATAGTAATCTATCTTGAGAAATAAATACTTTTAATACAAAACTTACCAATACTCTAAAATATTATCAAAAGCAAATAAATGAATATAAGGATTTTAAATCTAAATTAAATAGCCTTAAGAAAAACTATAATAATTTAATAACAAATAATACAAAACTTGACAACATAATATGACTTGGAAAAGACATTTTAAATAAAAAATCAGAAGAGATTAAAAATAATGTTACAAATTATTATTCTTGATTCTTAAATAATGAATTTGAAAATTATGTCAAAAAAGATAGTAATATGACTTACTATCAAAGTGGGTTTAATACAAAAAAACAAGTTTTGTTGTGATTTGTAAATGATAATTTGGTAAATGTAATTTGAAATATTACAAAAAATTACTATCCCGATATAAATGTCAATAAAATAAGTAGCTGAGTAAATGAATTAAAAGATAAAAGTATAAATAATATTATTAAAAATTATAATGATTTGGTGAAAAATATAAATAATTTAAATAATGAAATTAGTGATGCTAATAATAAAATAAATAAAAAATTAAATAAATTTGGTAACTCTGACAGTAAAATAAATATTTTTAAAATATTACAAAATGATATTATTAAAAAACTAAATGAAGTTACAAAAGTTGTTCAACAAGATATAAGTGCAACTTTAAAAAATTATTTTAATTTCATACAAACTAAAGAAAAAGTTGAAAAACCGATTATGACACAACTTATGATAAATTATAATACAAAGATGTCAAAAGATTCACTAACTTGATTAAGTACCT
>WFMP01000149.1 GCA_015489035.1 Candidatus Altimarinota bacterium | reverse complement strand
TGAAAATAATGCCTAAAAAACTAAAACTCCCACCAGAGGATTTTGAATTAGAATGTTCTACTGTTTGGTCTTTTCCTAGAAGATGAAATTGGGCAACTCATAATAGTAAATACAGATGAAACTGGTCTCCTGAAGTTGTAAGAAATCTTATTTTAAGATATTCAAAAGAAGGTGATTTATTATTGGATCCTATGATTTGATGAGGAACAACAGCTATTGAAGCAAAACTTTTAAATAGAAATTTGCTTTGCTATGATATAAATCCTGAAGCTGTAAAATTAACAAAAAATTTAGTTGATTTTGAAAGTCTTAGAAATCCAAAAATAAATGTAAAAAAACATAATGCAACTAAGAAAAATAAAGATTTAAAAGGTGAAAGTATTGATTTTGTGCTTATGCACCCACCTTATGCTGATATTATAAAATATTCAGATTGAATAAAATGAGATTTATCTCAAATTCATGATATTGATGAGTTTTGTGATGAGATTGAGGAAATAGCTAAAGAAAGTTTTAGAGTTTTGAAACCTTGAAAATTTTGTGCTATTTTGATGTGAGATACTAGAAGAAACAAAATGTATCAACCTTTAGCTTTTAAAGTTATGGAAAGATTTTTAAAAGTATGATTTGCTTTAAAAGAAGATATTATTAAAGTTCAACATAATTGTAAAGCAACTTGATTTTGGGTGAATAAATCCAAAGATTATAATTTTCTTCTTATTATGCACGAACATTTGTTTATATTTCAAAAAGTTGTAAATAAATAATTGTTTTTTACTCATTTTTCATTATCTTAATCTAAAGTTTTAAATTTTAATATTTTTTTTATGTTCAATTTTTCCCTTATAAATCTTTGATGTACAAAAAATTTGGTAGATAGTCAATATGTGATTTGAAAATTATTGTCATATAATGAAGCAAATTTGAAAGAAGAAATAAATTATATTGCAGAGCCTTATTCTGAAGAAGTAGAATATGTTTTTTTGAATACTTGTGGTTTCCTTTCGTCTGGGAGAGCTGAAATGATGGAAGTGCTAAACAAGTTGTTGGAAAAAGGAAAGAAAGTTTATATTTTGTGATGTGCTTTACAATATTTTAAGTGATTAAAAGATGATAGTGAAGATTACAAAAAAGAAGTAGAGCAGTTCAATAACTTTTTGCAAGAAAATGCTTGAAAGGTTTTTTTGATAGCTTGGGATGATGTAGATAATATTTCAGTAGAAAAACTGAAAAAATGATATATTTCAAAGGAGTTTGGAGATTTTCTTTTTCCAGATAATCCAAGAGCTTATACTGATATTGCTTATGGTTATGAATATCTAAAAATAGCTGAATGATGTGATAATCATTGTAGTTTTTGTATTATTCCGAAGATTAGATGAAAACAAAAATCTTTACCTATGGAACAAATTATAGAACAAACAAAAAATATGATAGCTTCTTGAGTGAAAGAAATAATTATAATTTCTCAAGATACTACAAGATATGGAACAGATTTGTATTGAGAGTCTAAACTTTTTGAATTATTGGAGCAAATAGATAAATTAGAATGAGATTTTGTATTTAGACTTTTATATTTGTATCCTGATGTTATTAGTTTGAAACATTTGGAAAAACTTAAAAAATTAGAGAAATTTTTACCATATTTTGATATTCCTTTACAACATATTGCTTCTTGAGTTTTGAAAAAAATGGGAAGATTTTATGATACAGAATATATTTATGATTTCTTAGATTTTATAAAAAATAATTTTGAAAATCCTTTTATTAGAACAAATATAATAGTTTGATTTCCTTGAGAAACAAATGAAGATTTTATGGAACTTGTAGAATTTTTGGAACAAGATTATTTTGATAATATTTGATTATTTCAATATCATGATGAACCTTTAGCAGCTTCTAGTAAATTACCAAATAAGGTAGATGATAAAACTTTGGATTATAGATTTAAGTTTATTTCAAATTTGGTAGATAATATGCTAGAGAAGAAAAATAAAAAGAGAAAAAAACAAGAACAAATATGATATGTTCAAGATTATGATGATGAAAAACTCACTGTAAGACCGTATATGCACTGTCCTGAGATAGATGAGGTAGATGAGATAAAATATGAAGATATTACTTGAGTTTTCAATGATACTTGAAAAATAGATTTATGAGAGTTAGTGAAATATAAATCTTGTTTCAAAACAAAAAATATTTAAACTAAAGGTAATTTATAAATTATTTAATAAAAAATATGAAAAAAATAATTTTACTGATATCTTTGTTTTTATGATGATTTAGTTTTATTTGAATATCATTAGCTGCAGATACTTCTTCAAATTGAAAATGCGGAAAATGAGAAATACAGCTAAATACTGATGTCCCTTGAGTTTGAAAATGTATTTCAGAAAGTGATGCTTCAGGGACATTTGGAAAAATGATGTGATACATGATGAAACTTTTGATAAATATTACTGTTGCAGTAAGTTTTATAGCTTTGATAGCTGCTGGTGTGATGATGACTTTATCTTGAGTAAATCAATCTGCAGCTTGAAAATGAAAAGAATTACTCAAAAAAGTAATATTATGAATAGTATTGTTATGATTATCTTGAATTATACTTCATACTATCAATCCAAATTTCTTTACAACTGGTTTAACAACACAATTAATAATGTTAGATTTAAAATAGACCTATACTCAAAAAGTATGGGTTTTTTCTTTTAAAAAATATTTTTTTCCTTACTATGGAACTAACTTTTAATTTATGAAATAATATTATGAATTTTGAAAATTTAATTTCTCCATTAGAAAAAACTTTGATAAAACAATGAATAGAAATACCAACGAAAGTGCAGGAAAAAGTTATTCCGGTAGTAACAAGCTGAAAGGATATTTTGGTAAGTTCTCATACTTGAAGTGGAAAGACATTAGCTTTTGTTTTGCCTATTTTGAATATTTTGTATGAAAATAGAATAAAAGAGTGAAAAGTAGAATGAAAACAAGAAAGAAAAATTCAAGTTTTGGTTTTGGCTCCTACGAGAGAGTTGGTTATGCAAATATGAGAAACTTTCAATCCATATTGCACAAATACAAATTTTAAGCAAACTACAATTTTTGGTTGAGTAAGTCCTTTTCATCAAATTAAAGCATTGAAAAAATGAGTTGATATACTTGTTGCTACACCTTGAAGATTAAAAGATTTGATGGAACAATGAAT
The DNA here is from genome assembly GCA_015489035.1 of Candidatus Altimarinota bacterium. Lineage (GTDB taxonomy): Bacteria > Patescibacteriota > Gracilibacteria > Absconditabacterales > Absconditicoccaceae > S009-33. The sequence continues at coordinate 4,576 of WFMP01000149.1, read as the reverse complement.
AGTAAAATTATCTTCAGTTAAAATATTAGTTTTGGACGAAGCAGATAGAATGCTTGATATGTGATTTTTGCCTGATATTAAACATATTTTATCAAAAATTTCAAAAGATAGACAAACATTATTATTTTCTGCAACATTACCAGAATCAATCAAAAAATTAGCAAGTAATATTCAAAAAAATCCAGAAGAAATTATAATAAAATCAAAAAACTTAATATCTAAAATCTCACAGAAAGTGTATTTTGTAAAATCGTCTAATAAATTAAAATTATTACAATTTTTATGTAAAAATAGAGAATTTACATCAATTATAGTATTTGTAAGACAAAAAGAAGAAACTGAAAAACTTGCAAAGATTTTGAAAAGATTTAAAGTAGATACAATTCACTGAGATAAGCATCAAAATGCAAGGAGGAAGGCTTGGGGTAAATTTAAAAATTGAGAAATAAAAGTTTTGATTGCGACTGATGTAGCTGCAAGATGACTTGATATGGATAATTTGTCTTGTGTGATAAATTATGATTTACCTGCAACTGTAGAGGATTATACTCATAGGATTTGAAGAACTGCTAGAGCTTGAAAAAAAGGAGTTGCTATCACTATATCTTGAGAAAAACAGAAAGACTTTATTTCGGAGATAGAACAAAAAACTTGAAATAAATTAGAAGTTGTAAATAATTTAGATTATTTGAATGAAAAAATTGTCGAAGCCACAGAACAAAGGAAGGGCAGAGGAAGATGGAGAAGCTAGAATTATTTGGTTTTAAACCTCCATACTCCATCCCAATTTTTAGGTTTATTTTCTATAAGATATTCCAATCTTTCTAAAATCATTTTTAGAACAGTGTCTTCTTTTCAAATTTTAAATATAGTTAATTCTAAGAATTTTTCTTTAGATTTATTAAACTCTCATTGAAAATATAAATTTAAGGCTATTTCAAATTTAGATAAATAATCTATTAATTCTTCTGTAATCTCAAAAGTATAATAAGGCATAGTATGATAAATATTTATAGGTTCTGTCTTTCATTTAACAGTAATTTTATCTACAAGTCTTATAGCAAAATCTTCCTTATTTTTTATTTTAGCATAAAATGTTTCAGAAACCATGATATTGGTGCCATAATATTTATTTATTCACTCAAGACGAGAGGCTAGATTTACATTATCTCAAATTGCAGTGTATGAAATTTTATTATTTACATCTCAAACATCTCATACAATAGCTTCCCCATAATGTAATCAAATCCTTGTATGAATATCGATATCTTTTCATAATTTCTCTTGGACATTTTCCATTATTTTTGGATGATTTTTTTGTATTTGGATAATTGCTTTTAAAATACTATCAGAAGAATCCATATTTTCCCAAAATGCCATAATTGCATCTCATACATATTTATCTATAAATCAATGAGATTTAATAATAGGTTTATTTGTTTGTTCAAAATATAAATTTAACATTTGAATAACTTCTTCAGCAGTAAGTTTTTCTGAAATATTTGTAAAAGATGCAATATCTGAAAACATCAAAACTATTTTCTTCTTTTCAGCTATATTTCATCATTTATTTTCATCAGTTTTTTTAAGTACTTTTTCTCAAACATATTTATTAAATAATTTGTTTAGTAATTCTTTTCTTTTTTCATTTATTAAAAGTGTGTTTAAAATATCAAAAAATAATTTTATAATTAACATTACCGTTAAGCTACCTATTGGAATAAGTATACCATCTTTTTCAAAGGCATATAAGGAAGATATATATATTAAAGATAATAAAACGAAAAATACTATGATAGATAATGCTTCACTTTTAAATAAATTTACAAACAAATATCAAATTATAAATAATAATAATAAAATTACAAAACTTCATTTATATCATAATAAATAAATATATTGATTGTTTTTTATTGATAAAAAACTATTTATATGAAAATCGACACCTGGTATCATTCATAAATATGATAATTTTATATCATTTAATGTGCTATCAGTAGATCAAACAAATATGGTTTTATTTTTGAAAATATAATGAGGATAATTAATTTTATTATCTAAAATATCAACCATTGAATAACTTGGAATAGATTTATCTAAAATAAATAATGGTGTAAATACAAAATCATTTCAATAATAATCTTTACTTAAAGGAATAATTTTATTGTATTTTTTGTTTGTTGTTTGTATGGTTAATGTGTTTGCTCAAAATAATTTTTTAGTTTTTTTTATTTCAATATTTATTTTTTTTCCTATTTTTCACTCAGCATATAACCTATTAAAATATCAAGCATATCATAAATTTAAGATGTATCATGATTTATATTTTACATAGGGATCAATTCCATTATTTATAGATGATTCATTTGAATGTGATTGGACATATCATAAATTAACTCATTTTTTTAAAAATTTTTTTCCTGGGAAAATTAATCTATTTTTTCAGTATCATGGAATAACTCATAAAGTTACATTTCAAGAGAGTGAATTAGCAAATCTATCGTCAAATATTTCTAAAGATTTATTATATATTTTTTGTACTTTATTTGTTCAACTTCCATAATGTAAGCCTTGAAAAAATACATCAAAAACTATATTTTTAACCCCATAAGATTGTAATTTTTTTACTAATTTTGCATAATATCATCTATGGAATGTAGAAGGTGTAACTCATAATTGATTAAAAGTTTTTTTATCTATTTTCACCAAGATAATATTTGAATTATATCAAATACGTAATCAGTCTGAACTTTTATTTCAGTTATAATATAATTGTAATAATTTACTATAGGCGATATTGTCAGCTTTATAAAACCATCAGTATTTTAATATAATAAATCAAAGACCTAATAAAAGTAAATTTATAACTAAGAATATAATTTTTATTTTTCTATTTCTCATACTTTTAAAAATATAATAAATAAACAATATTGGAAATTATATCTAAATATAAAAATAAAGCAATTTTAATTCTTTATCAATTCTTTATAATTTTTTTCTAATTGATTAAACATCTTATCTAAACTAAAATTTTTTTCTGGTATATTTTGAAAATTTCAATTGTATGATTTCAATATTGATTTTTGTAAATTTTTTATATCTCAATATTCAAAGAAATTTACTTTTCAAAAAACAACTTCCATAATTCCTCAAGAATTACTTGCAATGATGGGAGTTCATAAAACACAAGTTTCAAGTCAAACAAGCCCAAAAGGTTCCATACTTGATGGAAAGACGACTGCATTTACAGCACTAATGTAGTTAGCCAATGTTTCGTGTTTTACTCACAGTATGATTTCTATTTGTGCTTTTCCTAATGTAAATGAGGAAATTATTCAATTTGTGTGTTTTATATTTTTTCAATTTAGTTGTTGGATTTTTTCTTCAAATTTTTGAAAATTTCAATGAATTATTAAAATAACTTTTAAATTGTTAATATCTAAAGTCGGTAAACTTTCTAAGAAAAAATCCAGACCTTTCATTTTTTCAATTCTACCGAAAAATAACAATGAAAAATATTTATTTAATTCATATTTTTTTCAAATTTCTTTTACTTTATTTTTATTTATTCATTTTTGCCATTTTTTATAATCCATTCAGTTATAAACTAATTCTATTTTATCTCGAGAAACTCAATAATAAACTTTTACAACATCTTGAACAAATCTTGAAATACAAATATATTTATCAAAATTTCAATGTATATCTAAGTATTCAAGGAGTTTAAATTTTAATACTTTTAATTTTTTTATAAAATAATTTCATTCTACTAATTTATTCCGATAATTTCCAAAAAATCAATGAATATGTAAAACTGATTTAATTTTATATTTTTTTGATAATTTACTTCAAATAATTCAAGAAAAAAAAGTATTTGCATGAATAATATCTACATTATTTATTATTTCTTTTCATTTTTTAATTCATTGAAAAACATAATCAAACAGATTTTTGGCACGGACTCTGTAGATGGTAATATTTCATTTTTTTTCAACTTCTGGTAATTTTCAATTAAAATTCCAAGTAAGCACAGAAACTTGGTTGTTTTCTCAAAAATGATTTATAATTGCATCAAGAAGAACTTCTACACCACCAAGATTTGGTTTATAAAAATCTAAAATATAAAGAATATGCATGAAATTTATTTAATTTTTAAAACTTCTTTCATTTTATCTACTTTTTTTTGGTAGGCAAAAGGAATTATATTTAAACCTAAATAATATGAAATTAAAAATAAATGTAATCTTGTAGAATAGACTTTTTCTGCCTTCGATAATATTTCTATAAAATTTCACCAATTTTCTCGATCAAGAAGTTTTAAACTTTGAAAATCTTTTTTAAGTTTGTGATAATATCTTATATCAGAATCTTTTGGACTTTTACAAATCCAAGCAAAATAAACTTCATAATTGTCTCTATAATATTTATTTGTGATTTCATAAATTTCATTATAAAAATTATCTGCTCTTTTATTAATGTTTATCACTATTATCTTTTTAATTTCTTTATTTTTGTAATTCCGTTTATATTTTTCTAAATCAATATTAAAATATTTATCTTCAAGCGGAACAAAAAT
>WFMP01000148.1 GCA_015489035.1 Candidatus Altimarinota bacterium | reverse complement strand
TCTATTATCTTTTTCAAAGAAGAAATTTTCTTTTTAAGATCTTCTTTATTTTCTATAATTCCATAAAGTTCTTCTTGAACATTTACTTCTTCTAAGTTTGATTTTTTAGATCATTTTTCAAGCAAAACACCTGCACTCTCTACTTTATTTCCATTCATAACAGAATAATTTAATTTAACTAAAGTAATTTATATAAATAAGAAAAAGATATAATTTGTCAATAGATATTTTACTTTTACATTTTTATTTGAAAAACAACATAAAACAATTAAATTAAGATAGTTTTAAAAGTAATAATAAATATGAAATATATAGTTTGATTTTCTTGAGGTACTGACTCAGTTTTTGTAGCATGGAATTTAAAACAAGCTTGACACGAAGTATTGCTGGTAAATCTAAAAAATACCAAAGAAAAAAATAAATGTTGTTCTTTACCAACTGAACTACTCAAAATTTCTACTTTTTTAGATATACCTTTGAAAGTAATAGATGTCACTGAAAAATTTAAAAAATTGGTAATAGAAAATTTTATAGAAAATTATACAAAATGAAATACCCCAAATCCTTGTATAAATTGTAATGAAAATGTAAGATTTCAAATGTTAGAAGAGATTAGAAAAGAATTGAACTATGATTTTGTATCTACTGGACATTATGTAGAAAAAATAAAAGTTGATGATTTTTTTACTTTTGCAATTCCAAATGACTTAAACAAAGACCAAACTTATATGCTTTATAGACTTTTAAAATATCAAAATATAGTTGAAGACTTAGAATTTCCTATTTCAAAGTATAAAAAAGAAGATATAAAAAAAATAATAAATGAAGAAAATATCCCGATTAACACTGAACAAGAATCTCAAAATATCTGTTTCATACCGGATGACGACTACCCTAGATATATAAAACAACATAAAAATATCCAATTTCCTGTATGAAAAATATTAGATACAAAATGAAATTATCTTGGAGAGCATAAATGACTTATAAACTATACAATATGACAAAGGAAATGATTAAACCTCCAATCAAATGAAAAAAAATTTGTAATCAATATAGATTGGAAAAATAATATTTTAATAGTATGAGATAATGAAGAATTATACAAAACAAAGGTAGAAATTGATGATTTAATTTTTATGAATTATACTTGAAAAATTTACTGAAAAATAAGATACAAAGCAAAACTCACAGAAGTTGCAAACATACAAAACAATGAAATTGAGTTTAAAGAACCTGTAAGAGCCGTAACAAAAGGACAACATTTAGTTTTATACTGAAAAAAAGATTGAAAAACTTTTGTAATTTGATGATGAACGATAGTTTAAAAAAAATTACTGTATAAATAATCTTTATAAAAAATAATAAACATGGAAGAAATCACTTACAATGAAATTTTTAAAGATAGGATAGATAACTACTTAAGTAGTCATTTTTCTTATTCTAGAAATTTTTTTCATCATATTATAGAAAGAAAATGAATTCTTGTAAATGATAAGATAATAAAAAAATCATATAAATTAAAACAATGAGATCAAATTAAAATTGATAATTTAGAAAGATACTTAGATAATAGTTTTTTAAAAGAATTACCTTTTATAGATATTCCTATAATTTTAGAAAAAGAAGATTATCTTGTGATAAATAAACCAAAATGAGTTTTATCACACCCAAACAGTATTTGGGATATGTCTGCACCAAGTGTAGTTGCTTTTTTATATCAAAAATATAAAGATTTACCATCTATTTGAAATTTTGTAAGAGCTTGAATCATTCACAGATTGGACAAAGATACAGATGGTCTTATGATAATTATAAAAACTGAAAAATGATTAAAATATTTTAAAGAATTATTTAACCAAAAATCAATTTATGGAGAAAAATTTGCAAACTGAGAAATTACAGAAGAAGAATTAGAAAATATACCTATTAAAAAACATTATAAAGCTGTTGTAAATATTACCAAAAAATGAGAAAGTTTCTTAAATAGTATTGAATTACCTTATTTTATAAAAGAAATTGTAAAACCAAAAGTTCCATACCCTTGAAAATATAAACTTTGAATAACAAAAATAGAAAAAGTTAAAGAAAATAAATTAAATTTACAAATATTAACTTGAAGAACACATCAAATAAGATATCATCTTAGCTGAAAATGATTAGCTATAATTTGAGATAAATTATATTGAAACAAAGAAGAAATACCTATGCAACTTACTGCATACAAACTAGAATTTACAGACTGTAATTGAGAAAAAATACATTTAGAAATTTAAAAATAAAAATATGCAGATATTCATTATAATAAACATAATAAAATTTATTATATGAAGTATAATAATTTATCTTTCATATAATTATATAGATTTAAGTAAAGATTTTGTTGTATGAATTTTAAGTATGTGAACCTGACTATTTATTACTTTTTGGGCAATAAGTTTTTTTATTTTATTATGATTTTTAAAATTAATTTCAAAAAATAAAAATAATTACTTAGCTCTTACTTCTTATAAATACACAGGATTATTAGCTTTTTATTTAATTTCAAATTTTTTCTTAATCTCATTTAAGTTTTGGAGTATGTGAATATGAATAATATTATTATTAATTTTTATAATAATGTGAGTTATTTTATAAAGAATGTCAAATAATTGTTGAAAATCTACTTGAATTTATATATCTTTTTACTATATTGACAAGTAAGTTTATATATTAAATATATTTTTCAATGACATATGCTAAAAAAATAAATGTTAAAGAATCTAGTGTAGATTTATCAAAAACAAAACTAAAGAGTGTTTTGGAATTATGTAATCCATCTGAACAATTTGTACTAGTGGAAAAGTACGGTCTTGTAACTTGAAAACCTATGCCTATGCAACAAATTTGAAAACAATTTGATATGTCTAGAGAAAGAATAAGACAAATTACAAATAAATCTCTTTGAAAAGTGAGAAGACTAGTTTCTCATAATAAAGATTTAAACTCAATTATTGAAAAATCTCTAAAAATATTGAAAGAAAATGGTTATATTATGGAAGAAAAGGAACTTATAAATAAGTTACTTACAGATAAAAGTGTAGATATCAATTATAATGAAGCACTTTTGATACTTTCTTCAGATTATGAATTATATTATATTCATAGAAATAAATATTTTCAAAAGTTTTTCTTTTTAGAACCAGTATTTGAAGATTTAATAAATGATATTCACAACACAACAATAAAAATATTGGAAGATAACAAGTCAGCTTTAGATGAAGATATGTTAATTGCAAAATTAGCTGGATTGTTTGTTAAAAAATTTCCGAGAAATGAAACTTTAAAAGATATATTATTAGATAATTTTAACTACAATGAGTTATTTAAAATAAGTAAAGATATTTATAGTTTCAATGGAAAAATTTGATTATATTGAGATAAAAAAGCTCATCCAAGAACTATGAAATTAAAAATTCAATATGTATTAGATAAAATGTGAAAATCTGCACACTTTACAGAAATTGCATCAGAAGTAAAAAAAGCTTTCAACTTAAAATCTGTAAAAGTTCCTTCTGTTCATAATGAATTAGTAAAATGAAAAGAATTTGTAAATGTATGAATGTGATTATATTGACTTGAAAAATGGGGATATAAATGAGCAAATACATTAGAATTATTACAAAATATACTTAAAAATTCTTGAAGAGCTATGAAAGTATCTGAATTAACAAAAGAAGTTCTTAAAGAAAGAAATATTAGAGAAATTACTGTTCTTATGGTATTACAAAAAAATACTGATATATTTGAAAGAGCTGGTAAATGATTATATCAATTAAAAAAATAATTGGAAAAAATGTTTATAATAAATATAACTACTTACAAATATGTAGGTAGTTTTTTATAAATTAATTTTTAATATGCTTACTGTAGCAATTTTTACAAGATGAGAAAATCAAAAAATAGTAAATTTAATAAAAGACTTAGACAATCAAAGTTTTAAAGATTTTGAAGTTAAAATATATTCTGATACTTTTTTTGAAAATAATAAACAAATCATAGCTACGGAAGAAAAAAATATATCCCAAAAGAGAAATCTTGCCATAAGTGAGTGTAAAACAAAGTTTTTATTTTTACTTGATGATGACAATAGAATTTATGATAAAGACTTTCTTAATAAGTTAATCAAAACTTGTGAAAATATTGATTATGATGAAAAAAAAATAATTTCACCTACAATTTATTGGAGAGATACAAAAAATATTCAAAGTGCCGGTATAAAGTTTTGTTATTTGCTTGGAAAAGTTATTGTAAATAAAAAAATAAAATGAGACTATCGAGAAACTAAGTGAATGTGATGAAATAGCTTGTTTGGAGAAATAGAAATATTTAAATTAGTAAAATTTGATGAAGAAATTTGATTTATACGGGAAGATATAGATTATTGTTATAGCTTAAAAGAAAAATGAGTAAAAATATTTGTAAGTAAAATATGAATCAATCATATGGAAAGAGATAAAAATATTGCTGAGAAATCTTTTGTTTATGGAGATATTTTCAAAAGAAAAATTAAAAATAGAAATATTTTTGTATCAAAACATGGAAATATATTTCAAAAAATTATTTATTGAGCAATTTGATATAATCTTGGCATAATTTATTGGAAAATACTTAGAAAAAAGAGTAGAAAAATAAAGAAAAATCTGTAAATTACATACATTTATTACATTTTAATTAACAAATGAGAAAAAATATTTTATTACCTTGAAATAAAGAACTTTCATACATAATTAGAGAAATTGTAGAAACTGCTAAAAAAATAGAACATAAAAAAACTATTTATTGGGAAAATATTTGAGATCCAGTAGCAAAATGAGAAAAAATCCCCCAATGGCTAAAAAATATTGTCAAAAATGCAAATGAAAAAGATGAAGTTTATGGATATTGTCCTACAAGATGACTTGATAAAACCTTGGAATATGTAATGAGTAAAAACTCAAAATTAAAAAAAACAGATATATTATTTTTCAACTGACTTGGAGATGCTATCAACAAAATTTACAAATGACTTGCATTCGATTCAAGAATTATCTGACCAAACCCAGCATATCCTACACATTCTAGCACAGAAGCTGCCCATGCCGGTTCTTTTCATATTACTTACAGACTAGATCCAAATAATCATTGGTATCCAGATTTAGAAGAACTTGAAAATAAAGTAAAATATAACCCCAACATTGTGTGAATTCTAGTTATTAATCCAGACAACCCAACTTGAGTAGTTTTTCCAAAGTTTATAATGGAGAAATTTGTAGAAATAGCAAAAAAATATAACTTATTTATTGTAGTAGATGAAATTTATGAAAAACTAACTTATAACAAAGAAGAACATTATTGTTTAAGTGATGTTATTTGAGATGTACCTGGAATTGCTATGAAATGAATTAGTAAAGATTTACCTTGGCCTGGTGCAAGGTGTGGTTGGATAGAAACTTACAATACAGACAAAGATAAAAATTTTGCTGACTTTTGTCATTCTTTATTAAAATTTAAAATGGTTGAAGTTTGTTCAACTACTCTACCTCAATATGTTTTACCAGAAATTTATGAATCAGGAGATTATAAAAATTATTTATGAAAAAGAATAGAAAAATATAAAAAAAGAGCTGATTTAGCTGAAAAAATATTAAAAGACAGTAAAGAATTGAAAATTATAAAACCAAAAGGAGCATTTTACCTTACAATATTATTTGACAAAGTTGATAAACAAAAAGAGCTTAAAATACAAGATAATGAAATACAAAACATTATCGAAGATGCATTAGTTGGGAAAGAAAGATTTGATGAAAAATTTTGTTATTTTATGCTTGGAGAAACTTGAGTTTGCACAGTTCCTTTAAGTTGATTTAATTCAGATTATGATGGATTTAGAATGACACTTTTGGAAGAAGACGAAGAACAATTTATCCAAATATTAGAAATTATCAAAGAATTTTCTAAAAATTATTGAGAATAATTAATCACAAAAAAAGACTAAACCTGTAATAAATTTAGTTTTTTATTTTTTAATAATTTACTTTTTATCTTTTTAAGGTAAATCCAAATATTGATCTATTCTAATTTGCCGAACAAATTCATTTACATGAGAAACAAGTATCATTCATCATTTATATTCATCCAATGCTTTTGCAATTACTGGTAAATGTCTAAAATTTATATGATTTGTAGGTTCATCCAAAATAAGTAGTCAAGGTTTTAAAAACATCAATCTACAGAAAGCTACAAGTCATTTTTGTCATTCTGATAAATTTCAAATTGTTGTTTTCATAACATCTCCATTAATCAAAAATCAAGCTGCTTTAGATCTTAAATCTTGTTCTAACATTTCATTTCAAGCCGCATCCTTTAAACATTCAATTACAGTTTGATTAAAATCTAAATTAGAGAAATCTTGTCTATAATATCAAATTTTAACATCATCTCACAAAGTTGCTCAAGTTTCATCACCATTTACTATTCTTTCAAGTAAAGTAGATTTTCATATTCAGTTTGGTCAAGATAATTGTAAATGATCATTTTTTCTTATTTTAACATCTATTTCTTTTTCTATTACTTCTTCATTTTGAATAATATGAACAGAATGTATATTTAACAAAACTCATCATACATTTTCTTGCATAGGAATAGTAAAATCTTTTATAGTTTTATCAGTTTTTCTATTATCTACCATATTTTCTTCCATTTCAGCTGCATCTTCTCTCATTTTTTTTGCAACTGCCCTAAGTTTTCATCATTTATTTGCAAATGCATTTGCTTGTTCTTTCTTTGCAATAGCCTCTTTTCTTAATCTTGCATTCAACATATTTTCTTTTTCTATTTTTCTTTCAATTTGTTCTACCACATCATGATAATCACCTACAAATTGCTCAACTTTCTGAGTGTGCACATCAAGATATAACACACCATCAGTAAAGCTATTCAAAAACTCAGCATCATGAGAAATTACTATTACAGTATTTTTGTAATTTTGTAAAAATTCAGTAAGATGCCAAATTCCATCTTCATCAAGATTGTTTGTAGGTTCATCCAAAAGTAAAATATCAGGATTTTGAATAAGTGCAGCAGCTAATAAAAGTCTTGCTTGCTGTCATCAAGAAAATGCAGATATTTTTTTATCATAATTTGATACTTTCAAATTTACTGCATTCAAAACTTTTTCTATATCTCTATCAATATTAAAAACACTATCATCTGTAAAATATTTTTTAAAATATTCTGAAACTGATAAATCTTTATCTTCAGGCTTTACAACTTGATATCAAGTAGCTATACTCATTTTTTCATCTATACTTATTTTTCCAGCCATAGGTTTCAAAGTTTTGTTCATCAACTTAAATATTGTTGATTTACCTGCTCCATTTTGTCCCATAATAGTAATTTTTGAACCTTTCCTCACATTGAAATTTACTTCTTCTAAAATAGGTTTTTTTACATCATAATAAAAATCTACATTTTTAAAATTAATTATTGTTTCATTATTTTTTGCCATACTTCAAATTTATAAAATTAAATACCAACTAATATACTGAAAAAAACAGTAATTTAAAGTAATATATTTTTATATAATAAGAATTATTCTCATTATCTATTGATTTTTAATTTATTTTAGATAATATACAAATCAAGCCACAAAGTAAAGGTGGTAATTTAAATTATAATACAAAATAAAAATGAATGAATTATTAGATTATGAAATGCCAAATATTCCATTGATTGGAGAAGAAGCTCCAGCTTTTAAATGTCCTTCTACTATGTGAGAAATAAACTTTCCAGAAGATTACAAAGGAAAATGGACAGTATTATTTTCTCATCCTGCAGATTTTACACCTGTATGTACTACTGAATTTATCGGATTTCAATCTAAAAAAGCAGAATTTGATAAAAGAAATGTTGAACTTATAGGTTATTCTGTAGATGGATTGCAATCTCATATTGCTTGGGTAAGAAATATAAAAGAAAAATTTTGAGTAGAAATAGAATTTCCTATTGCTGCACATCCTTCTATAGCACATAATTACGGTATGCTACAACCATCAGCAGATGATTCTCATACTGTAAGAGCTGTATTTATCATAGATCCAAATGGAAAAATAGCTGCATTAATGTATTATCCTTTAAGTAATGGTAGAAATATAGATGAAATTATAAGACTTATAGATAGTTTACAAATGACTGCAGAAAACGGTAGAGCTACACCAGCTAACTGGCCAAATAATAAAATATTTTGATCTGATGTAATTGTTCCACCTGCTAGTACTGTAGAACAAGCAAAAGAATATGAAGAAAAATATTCTTGTAAGGATTGGTATATTTGCACACAAGAAAATCCAAATAAATAAATTTAACGAAAGCTACTCAAATCGAGTAGTTTTTTATTTTATTAAAAAAAACTTAAAAAAGTTTTGACAAATTAAAAAATATTAGTATAACATAATTATTACTTTTGAAGTGGTATAAAAGCCTATCAAAGGTAATGATCAGATGCGGTTAAAGAGAGGCCAGGATAAAAATAGGTGAAGATTGATTTATTTTTATACTGGTCTGTCTCTTTAGCTGTATCTCACTAATTAGAGGTAGAATTCTGCCTCTATTTTTTTAATCCAAAAATCCTTCTATAAAATCAATAATTTTTCATTTTTCTATCAAAATTAAATCAAATCTATATTCTTTTATAAAATCATTATCATTTCTATAAATCCAAGTTTGAGCTGTTTTTTGTAAAGCCTTTTGTTTTCATTTTGTAATATAATCTTGAAAATCTGTATTGTGAAAACTTGTTCATTTTACTTCTATAAAACTTACTATACCCTCTTTTTGTGCAATAATATCTATTTCTCAGCCTCTTATTGTAAAGTTTGTATCCAATATTTTATAATTTTTACTTTCCAAAAAATCTTTTGCAATGTTTTCAAATTTATATCATAATATCTTTTTATCCATTTTTAGTAGTTTTTCTAATTAAATTAACTATTATCACATCAAGAGTAGATATTTAATTTTTTAAATCAAGTTTTAATGAAATTTGTAGCATTTACATATCCAGGATTGGAAAGTATTTTAAAATCAGAATTGGAACAGAGAAAAATAGAAGTAAACAAAGTAGAAGACGGACTTATCACATTTTCTGGAGATACATCAACTTTGGTAAAAACTAATTTATGGCTAAGAACAGCTAGTAAAGTTTATGTTTTATTATGAGAACACCAAAATATCACAGATTTTAACACATTATTTGATGTAATTTACAGTATAAACTGGCAAGACTTCATTCCAAAATGATATCAGATAGTAATAAATCCAGGCAGTATAAGATCAACACTTACTGCGACACCTACCATACAAGCAATAAGCCAAAAAGCTATTATCAAAAAAATTTCTTGAGACAAACATTACGATGTTGAAGAATGAAAGAAAGTAGAAATTAGAATAAATCTTTTCAAAAATACATTAAAAATAATGCTCAATACTACTTGAGAAAGTCTTTACAAAAGGTGATACAAAGTATGAACTTCACCAGCACAACTTAAAGAAACTTTAGCAGCTGGAATTATTTTATTATCAAAAGCTAAAAATAAAATTTGTTATGACCCATTTTGTGGTTCTGGAACTATTTTGATAGAAAAAGCTATGATAGATTTACATATTGCTCCAGGGTTGTTTAGAAATTTTGCATTTGAAAATTTTGATTGGGTAGATAAAAATAATTTAGAAAAAGAAAAATGGAGAGCCAAAACAAGGCAAAAAGAAAAAAACTTAGAATTTATAGGAACAGATATAGATAGCCATATATTAGAAATTGCACAAAACAATGCTATAAGTGCAGGAGTAGATAAATACATAAAATTTTACAAAGAAGATTTCTCAAAAGCAAAACCAAAAAAAGACTGTGACATCATCACAAATCCTCCTTACAACAAAAGATTAAAAATAGACAATATTGAAAACATCTATAACAAACTAAACAATGAATTGGTGCAAGACAGTGTCCATGGTGGAATAATAACTTGATACGATGAATTTAAACATTCAGTAGACAACAAGCTTAAAATGAGGGTCTTTACAAACTGATGAGAAAAAGTTAAGTTTTATTGGAGATAATTTAATCCAAAAATCATTGTGAATCTTCTTCTTTTTGTTTTTCTAATAATCATCACAAATAAGAAAATGAGGCTATAGAATTAAGAATAACATTATTCATTATATATTCAGAACTTATATTTTTTCATTCCAATATAAAACAAAAATCTCCAGATTTTATAATATACTGTCATCATCATAAATTATAAAAGAGATTATCATTTGTTCTATATTTTTTAGTAATTTCAACAGTATCTAAATTAAACTTAGAATCATATATTGAAATAATACTATCTCATATAAATTTATAAACATATATATTTTCCAATTCAAAAACTCATTTAAAAATATCTTTTATATTACCAAAATCAGTAGTTTTACTATTTGTAATATTTAAACTTATAGAAGACACATTTTGAACTATACTATTAAGCAGATAAACTCTATTTGATATAAATAATATTAATTTTTTCAAGAATAGTTCTTTTTCTCTACTAGAGATATCATTAAATTTATCGGGAGAAATTACCAAATATTCTACTTCTGTCTCTGCCAAAGCATCTATAGGTTTTTCAGTTCATTCTATAAAACTTTTTTCTCCAGATATCTCGTTATCTCAAACTAATGCTATATTAGTTCAATTAATTTTCAATAAAATTGATCATTTTAATATAAAATATAAATTAGTATCTTTTTCATTTGCTTTATACAAATATTCTCATTTTTTCAAAGTTTTTTTTTCTCAATATTTCAATATATAATCTTTTATTTTCATTTTTATATTTATTTAGATAAATAGAATTTTACTAAATCTTTAAAATTTTGTTTGTTTCTAATATAAGGAATTGCAGTTTCTATATTAATTTTTTTATCTGCAACTAATTGAGCTAACGAATGATCCATTGTCATCATTCATTTTGATAAAGAAATATCCATAATTCAAAAAATTTGTGCAATTTTCTTTTCTCTTATTAAATTAGAAATTCCTGAATCTTGTAACATTATTTCTCTAGCTGCTACTCTTCCATCTCAGTTAATATTTTCAATCAATCTTTGTGAAATAATCATTTCTAATGATAAACTTAATTGAGTAGCTATCATATTAGTTTTGTTTGCAGGAAAAGCATCTATTACTCTAGAAATAGTCTGAGGAGCATTTACCGTATGTAATGTAGATATAACTAAATGTCATGTCTCTACCAAAGTTAAAACAGATTGTATAGTTTCTAAATCTCTCATTTCTCATACAACTATAACATCTGGATCTTGTCTTAATGCATATTTAATTCATCTATCCCAAGACAATGTATTTTTTCAAACATCTCTTTGATTAATTAAACTTTTTTCTTCTTCAAAAACAAATTCTATAGGATCTTCTAGTGTAATAATATGTTTATTAAAATTCTGGTTTATATAATCAATTAAAGATGCTACAGTAGTAGATTTTCAAGATCAAGTTGGTCAAGTAACCAAAATTAATCATTTATTTTTTTTAAGCACATCTTTTATACTATCTGGCAATCAAATATCTTCCATAGAAGGAACATTTTGTGGTATTCTTCTCAAAGCCATATTTATACCATTCATATCAAAATATATATTAATTCTATATCTATTTCATTCGTAAGAATAAGAATTATCAATCTCTTCACCTTGTAATAAAGAGTCTATTTGATCTGGAGTATTTATATTATTTGCAAATCAAAAAATTTCATCTCTATCAAGTATAAAATCTAATCTAACAATATCTCCACTTGCAGATCTAACAGCTACTTGCTTATCTTCAGCAATATGAATATCAGAATATCAATTTTTTCAAACATAATCTAATAATTTTTTAAATTGACTCATTCTATTATTACTATAAATTAAAATACACTTAAAAT
Organism: Candidatus Altimarinota bacterium; assembly: GCA_015489035.1. Classification (GTDB taxonomy): domain Bacteria; phylum Patescibacteriota; class Gracilibacteria; order Absconditabacterales; family Absconditicoccaceae; genus S009-33. The sequence goes on along the minus strand of WFMP01000148.1, from coordinate 3,399 downwards.
TTCATTCGTAACTTTATCCACTGATTGATTTGCATTTATTTTGATAAGTTTTCATTCTTTCTCATACAATTCAACTACCGGTAAAGTTTTTTCATAAAATTCTTTTATTCTTTGTCTAATTGAATTTTCTTCATCGTCAGATCTTTTAACTAATTTATCTCAAGTTTTGGGATCTATATCTATTCAATTCATAAAAGTCTCTCAAGTTTTAGGATTATACATTCTTCAAAGTAATCTTTTCATAGCTTCTTTTTCATCTAAATCAAAAAATACTACTTTATAATCTTTATCTAAGATGTTATCAGCCGTTTCTTTGTTTCATATATTTCTAACTAAACCATCAAATATAATATTATCACTATTTGCGGTTTTGATATAATCTTTTAAAATATTTTCAACTATATCTGGAGTTACCTGTTTACCAGTTTCTATAGTTTCTTTAACTAATTTTCATAAATCTGTATCTTGTTTAGTTATATTTCTTAGAGCTTGTCCAGTTTCAAAACTTTCAAATCATTTCTCTTCTTGTAATATTCTTGATTGAGTTCATTTTCAAGAACCTTGTATTCAAATAAAAACTATGTGCATTATATTTATAAATTATTTAATAAATTATCAGGATCTTCCTGTTCTCTTTCTTGCTTTTCCATATTTTTCAATTGTTTTAATTTATTTCTAAGTTTATCAATTTTTTGTAAATCTTCTTTTAATGCATCTTTATCAATATTTAATAAAGCATTTTCTATAGTAGAATAAATAGAATATAATAATTCAGATGTAATATCTTCTCATAAAGCAGATACCAAATTATACAAATCATCAAATAAATCTTGATCTCATTTTAAAACTTCTAACATACTCAAAACTTTTTTTAATTGATCTTCTTTTCCTATATTTTTAAACTGGGTAAGTTTTTTTTCTAATTTTACATCTTTTGACATAATATTTATATAATTAAGTAATAAACCAGTATATTATATAAATTTAAAACTAAAAAGCAAAAAAAAATTTAAAAAAGCATATAAAGAACTATACATAGTATTGACAAATATATTTATATACTATTTATAATAACTATTTTTTCTTAAATATTTTCTAAATATATACATATTTAATGTTTTATAGTTAATCTTTTGTAAGTCAATACTTTTAAATAAAAAAAGCACCCTGAACACAGGATACTTAAAACATCAATGTTTTATTGGATGTGGTGGATATGCTCCAGCTTCTAATCCTTTAATTCTTGGGATAGATGGAGGAAAAGCTAAACTTTCAGTAGGACAAGCAACTAAACTACTTTTTTTATTTTTGTAGTCTACTGACCAGCAAGTATTCTCTTGTTTATAAATGTATATCTCTTTTTTGTTAGATATTACCTTTACTTTTTTAGTAGACTTTTTTTTCTTAGTAGATGTAGTTTTTACACTTTTTTTACCGATTTTTACAGCTTTTAACTCAGAAACTGTATACTTAGCAACTTGAGCATGCATAATCATTCCCATACCATGTTTATTTCGTGTTCCAGACTTGTAACCAAGTAATGCTTTAATAACTTGTTTATTCGTCATATTAGCCACAATTCTTGATCTGCCCATAGCATGTTTTTCAAAATGAGCACCATGACATGCCGCACAAGCAGCAGTATTAACTGCTCCATAAGCAGCACCACTAACCATAAACATTGCAATTAATGCAAAAAATAACTTTTTCATAGTTATCTCCTTAAATTTACTCTTATCAGAAGATAAGGTATTTGCTTTATATTTTTTATATTCTATAAGTCAATAGCTTTAAAACAAAAAAAGAAGCCTTTGAAAAGCTTCTTGAAATAATATTTGATTATATTTTAGATACTGTAATAATTAAATTATGAATCTGATGGGTATCGAACCCATGTATTGAAGCAAAGCAATATAACTATCTACTAGGATAGCCTTGTAAAACAAGGACTTAAATTTTTTTGGTTGATAGATTTTTAAAGTTATACTATCATTAACTATGATTTCATCTGTTTTTTCCTGCCTTATAGTTTTACAGACAAAAAGAGCTATAAGGTTTGGTTGCTATTTTCACTGCTGATAGACTAAGCTACTGCAACAGTATTGTAAGCGAATGCTTTTGAAAATAGACTTTTTGCTTTGTTAGCACTTTTTTTGTATTGATAATTTATTTAAGTGAACTTTATCAAACACTCCTAGCAGTCATATCACTTTCACCCCAAGCTATGCCATTCAGACCCAAAGAAAAGCCTTTATAGACTTTATATTTATTATGAATTACAATGTCATTCACCACAACCACATCCACCATGCTCATGTCATTCTTCACCTTCTTCTGGTTGCATTACAAAAGACATAAATGTTCCAATTATCATTTTTAATAATTCACCATCATCCATTTTACCATCACCATCTTCTGAAGGTAAAACTTCTTTTAACATTTGTAAAGCATCATATGTTTCCTTATCAATTTTCAAATCTACTTGTTGATTATCAGTCATTTTTTTTTATAAGTTATAAATTACAAATCTAATAAAATAATTACTAAATTCTCCAGTCTTTTATATTTATTATATTCTAACTTTCAAATGAATATCTTTATACATACAATTTTTCCTGAAATTTTTGATAGTTTTTTAAATACTTCTTTAATTAACAAAGCACAAGAAAAATGAATTTTGAATATTCAAACCATAAATATAAGAAATTTTTGTATAAATAAACATAAACAAGTAGATGATAAAATTTATGGATGATGAGCTGGTATGCTAATCAAAGCAAAACCTGTGATAGATAGTATTGAAAATACAATAAAAGAAAATAATCTCACTAATTTTAAAATAATATTTCTTTCTCCATCAGATAATATTTTGAATCAGGAAAAATGTTTTAATTATTCTAAAGAAGAAAATATAATTTTACTAGCTTGAAGATATGAATGAATAGATTTTAGAGTTGAGGAATATTTTCAAGAAAAATACTGAAATTTTGAAAGACTTTCTATATGACAATATGTGCTTATGTGATGAGAACTTCCTTCTATGGTTTTTATAGAATGAATTACTAGGCTTATTCCTTGAGTTATAAAAGAAAAAGATAGTTATATTTTTGATTCTTATGCAATAGAAGAAAATATGAAAAATATAGAACATCCCCAATACACTACCCCACAAGAAATTTATGGATATAAAGTTCCAGATATTTTAATTTCATGACATGATGCAAAAATACAAGAATGGAGAAAAGATAATAGCTGAAAAATCTCGTTTTTTGACAATTTTACTTAAAAAGATACAATTAAATTAAGATTTAAAATAAAAATAAAAAATAATGGAAAATTTAAATAGTTTTTCGAATAAACTTAAATCAAAAGAAAATGAAATTAATAATAAAGAATGAT
>WFMP01000147.1 GCA_015489035.1 Candidatus Altimarinota bacterium | reverse complement strand
TGATAGTAAATTTCCACCTGAAAAAGTCAAGAAAAGAGATATTGAGATTTATTCAAATAGGAGAGGCATCTCTAAAAACTGTGAATCTTGCACAAAAAGTGCAAAATTCAATACAAATGGAGACAAAAATATGTAAAGTATGATTTTATAGCCTACAAAGGTGCTTTTGGATTCAAAAAAAAATGAGTTTTTTATGAATTTGGAAGTGTGGGGAATGTTATGGAATTATTTGGGTACCACTCTCGCTGATTAAATGGGAAATAGAATTGACTAATGTATCATAATTGTATTCTGATGCAGAAACAACAATTTCTTTTTTTCCAGAATTAAACATATTTGTAATTGTTTTTTTATTTATACCTGCATATATAGCTCTGTCAACAGGTTTGATTGAATCATTCATAACAAAATTTTCTTTGTACCAATCTTCAGTAATTGTATTCCCATTAATTTTAGCATCAACTACTTTTTTAAAAAAATCTATACAGTATGTTAAAAACCTTCCATTTATTTCTGTTTGGGTTACTATTCTATAATCTTTTGATTTTAATAATCTTTCAATAACTTCTCTTATTACTAATTCTCTTGCTGCATCCATTTTTGGAACTCCTTAAGTGTAAAAAATTTCTTATTTATGTTATATTTAGAAAGCTTCTCTTTAATTCTAAAAAAATAGTCTTTATTTATTTCAGTTGAAAAAAAAGACCTATTGAGGTTTAGTGCTGATTCAGCGAATGTGCCACTGCCTCCAAATGGATCAAATACTAAATCATCAACATAACTATAATATTTTATTACCCTGTCGCATAACTCTTTCGGAAATACCGCAGAGTGGATTTTGTCAAAAGTTGGGTCTATACTCCATACATTTGAAGTTTCAAATTTTTCATGTACTTTACTTCTTTCTACTATATCTTTATCATATTGTTTGATATTCCAATCAAGCAAGTCATGTGTTTTTTTTCTGTAGACCATAATATATTCAGTCGTACAGTTTGGCTTATATCCAAGAGGTTTTCTATGTTGAATAAATCCGCCTATTCTATTTTTTACACTTGTTTCTGGTTTTTTCCAAATTATATCATCTATAAATTCCCAACCATCTTGCATTAAAAAATTATGTATATCAAAGGGGATAGGGTATCTTTTACTTGAGTGCTTGCGACTAACCCTTGGTACAATAACAGGAGATGTATTTACAATTAAAAATCTTCCATTTTTTGTCACTCGATGCGTTTCTTTAAAAACTGATCTTAAAAATTCCAAATATTCTTGGTAACTAGAATAAAAGGAATAATCCCTTGCATTATAATATGGTGGAGATGTAAATGTTAAGTGAATAGACTCTTCGTCTAATAATTTTAAAGTGTCAATAACATCACCATTGACAATTATATTCTTTAGTTTTGGATTTACAAAACTATGATGATGAATATTTTTTTTCCGTTTTTCTTTAAATTCAATTTCTATTACTTCTTTTATCATTTCATTTGGATGTTCTTTAATTTGCAGTAGTTCATTTTTAACAAATTCATCATTTTTGAATACTAGTAAAGCTCTGATCGCCTGTAAAACAATTTTTGGATCTTTATCTTGGAGCACTGAAGTAAAAAAAGTAACTCTTTGATAGTTTCTTTGTCTTCCTAAAGAAGATATACATTCTCTTTTAACAAGAGAATCAGTTTCTGTATAAAAGTGTTGTATTAAGGATTCTTCAATATAATCACCCCCATATTTCCCTAAATTTTTTATTGCTTCAATTCTTACATCTCTATTCTTATGTTCAAGTAATTCCATAAAAATATCATACGGAAAATCATTATCAATTTTACCTATTTTTTTTAAATTAAGTAATGTTTTTTTAGCATTATCAAAATTTAATCTAATGTCTTCTTCAATTGTTTCAAACATAAAATTGCTTAATCTCCATTTTTATTTTATTATAGCATTTTTAACATATATTGTTCTATTAAAATTTACGATTCATAAATGGAACATAACGGGGGCGCGGGTGTTCAGCCCACGCCCCCGTTATCCGGTCACGCAGTGAGCGGATAACGACTGAATAGAAGCATAAATTACCGCAAGGTAATTTATTGTCTTCCTATGTTTTGTTGTACATTTATTGCTTTCAGTTCATCTTTATAAGAAAATAATGGTTCATATATTTTTTGATGGGCTAATCCAATCGCACCTCTAAAGTGTACCATTGTTATTTCATTTTGACCACAGTCAAAAACTTGCTCATTTGATATATCAGGATAAGCTTCAATATAAACAATTCTTTTAATTCCTAATTGATATGCTTTTTTTGCACATAAAAAACAGGGGGAGGCAGTTGTAAATAGTTGACCACCTATTATTTCGGTATTACCATATTTAGCTAATTGTAAAAAAGCATTTTCTTCTGCATGTAGAGAACGGGTATATACTTGGTTCTTATTCCCATCTTTTAAATTTTGAACTTGTTTAAAACAAAAGGCATCATGTAAACCTTTTGCATTTGACTCTTCATATTGATTAGGTTTATTTGCTGTGAAAATATATTTAAAGGAGTCATCAAGTCTTAATTTTGTTTTTTCATATTTACTATAATCCATTAATGGTGAATTATTTAAAAGTTCATTATGACTTCTAAGGTTACATGGAATTTGACCTTCTGGAACTTCATTCCATCCAATAGACTTAACAGAATCATATTTGTTTAATACAACCGCCCCAACTTGTCTTGAAATACATCCTGAATTATATTTAGCATTTAATGCAAGTTGCATAATTGTTTCGTCTTTTGTAGGTGTAATTAGTCCTGGGTGCACTATTAAACTTAAATATTTAAAAACTTGTTTATAAAGAAAATCTTTTTTGTCAAGATTATTATCTATGTAAATATCACTTCTTTGGATACACTCTATAATATTTTGGGAATTAAAATCTTTTTTTGAATCTAGTGATTCCTTTTGCTTCTCTGTATCTGATTGATACATTTCTCTGTTGTGAATTTCTTTTATATCATCTAAATTATCAAATCTACTATAAATAATTTCATCACGTGAATGTATAGAAAATGTATAATAGGCAGAATACTTTTCTTTGAAAAATACGATTTCAAATGGATTTTTTAAAGAATCAATAGCAATGTAACAATTAGTTTTTTTAACTTTAGATTTTGCTCGTAATGCTTTTACCATTAAGTTAATGTAAGTTGGAAGTCTGAAAATATCAACTTGACTCCTAACTAAATCTCCAATAATTTGTAGTGTTTGAATAGAT
>WFMP01000146.1 GCA_015489035.1 Candidatus Altimarinota bacterium | reverse complement strand
TTCCAAGGTAGGATTTTTATTATTTTTTGATATATATAAATAATACTCAATCTCCCAATATCACTTACTATTCTGAAATTTCTTTCTTTCTAATAATCATTGATTTTCAAGTTCTTTTATTCAATTACTTACACTATTAATTCAATCTTTTGTTTGTAATGATATTCTTTCTATACTAAAGTTCCATCAATCTGGCTTGCTTTGAATAAATACCCATAATCATTTAGCTTTAAAACTAATATCAGGATTATTTAAAATTTCATTAGGGATAGTTCAATATCTATTATGAACTAATAATTTTCAACTCATTTTATATTTATTTAAGTATAAAAAATACCCCACAATATAAGTGGAGCCGGACAAGCATCTTATAATTGTGAGGTGTAAACATATATTTCTATATGCTCCCTAATCCCAAAAGCTTTTTCAAGCTCAAACTAACCATATCCCAGTTTGATTTAGTTAATGAAGCTGTCCGACTCCTTTCTTAACTGTTGAGTATATTAACTAAAAAAAAGTAAATTTCAAGTCAAAATAAACAAAATAAAAAAATAGTATAAGAAGTTCCAGAACTTATACTACTTATAACTTTTACTTATGTGTTCAAAACTTTATAACTTATTTGCTTTTTGATTTTATAAGTTCAGTTTAGTTTCAATAGATTATTATGCAAGTGTTCAATAATGAACAATTTGAATATATATTTTATTGTTTAATTTTCAATAGTTTTATTTTAAGTTTTATTTTAAGTTTTATTACAACTTTTTTACTCAGTAATAAAATATACCTTACAGTATATAAAAGTGTTGTTAGGTTATTTTTTATAAAAGAACTATGCAGGTTATAGTCCATAAAAGTCTTCATCATCCATTGTAAAAAGTTCTATTAGTTTTGTTTTAACATCATTACTTATTACTCATTTGTTTAATTCAAATATTTTATAGAGTTGTTCTTTTGGTGTTTTATTTCAAAATAATGAATGTAATGCTTTATGAGTGTTTTGATTTATTCTTTTAATGTTTTTAATATTATTACAATCTCATTCACAAACTTCTTCAAATCTACTTTGAGGAATTAGATGGTGGTTTTCAAATTTCATTTTATTTTATTAAAAAAAAGGCTATTAACCTTTTAATAAATCATAACTTCTCATAACAAATAGAATTGTTTTAACATCTTGTGTATAATTTCATTTTTTAATGTCAATAAGATTTTGTTGATTGTTAGTAATTCATAATTTAATAGCTTGTTCAACACTTGAAATATCTTTTTCTAATTGAGTCATCATCATATTTTTAGGGATAAAAGCATAACTACTACTAAAGAAAAACTTTTGTAATTCTTTTTTAGGCAAATCTAAACTATATTTATTACATCAAGCTCATTTATAGCTGTCTATAACATATGTCTTGTTGTTGTCTATTCCAATATAGACAGAGTGTCCAATACTTCATAATCAGCTACCTTTCACACTTCAGTTTATAGAACAGTCATCTTTCTTATCTTGTCGATACTGTCTATCTACAGAAAATCAAGTTTGTAAATGATAACCTTTTTTAAGTAAATCATAAAATAAATCACTAAATGTATCTACCTTATAAGTTATTATTTGATTATCTGGATTTTGTTTATTCCAAGTTTGTCTATTTAAATCTACTGCTTTATATAACCGCCAACCTTTTCAATCTACAAAAGGTGGAGTCTCTGTTCTAGCAATATCAACTATTTTAAATATTTCTTCTTTTGTATATACTTTATCAAAGTAGTTTGATAGTATTCAAATTCAAGCTATAATAGTGCATATACTATTATTTCAAAGTAGTGCTTGATTATAAGCTATCTTGTTTTTAAAGAAATTATTAGTTTGATTTTTTATTAAGTTTAAATTAAGTTCTCAAGCAAAATAATCTTGTTTATTATATTTTTCTACTGTTCAAAAGTAGGTCATTTTTCTTTAAGTAAAGAATGTAAAACTTTTTGATATGTTTCTATATGTCAAAGTAATATCTTAGCACAATGATTAGAATGTATTTCTTTTATGTGTTTATTTTTTAATTGTTTAATTTGATGATTTGTAAATAATGTTATTCATTCTTCATTTCATTTATAAATATCCATTATTTCATTTTATCTTTGATAAATTTTACATCAGTATGAGTTTCATCTAGTTTTTTTATTATAGAACTATGTTCATTTTTATTATTAACTATATGTGTGTTTAATCAAGATACTATTTCTTTTGTATTATTGATATTTTGTTCTGATATACTAGCTAGTGAATTTACTAATCACTCTGATTTTTGTTTCTCTAATTCTAATTGTGTTTTATTTCTTTCTGCTTCAAGTTGTAAATATCAAGTTATAAATATCTTTCACAATTTATAAAATATAAATCATATTCAAATTATTAAAGCAAAGTAGCCTCCATTGTCCATTACCTTTAAAAATATTGTATCACTCATTCTATTTCCAGTTATAGTATTTAAAACCAAATAAAGTAGTTCATAAGAAGAATACTGAGAATATTAAAAGTCTAAATTTAGTCCAATAAAATAATTCATTCATATTCTTTCATAATATATAGTTTGCTTTTAAAAAGTCAAATAGTTTTCAACCTTTATTATAAGTTTTGTCGTGTATATTACAAATTAAATTCATATCAGCTTTTAATTTTTCCCATTTAGTATCATCAAAATTAGGAATAAGTTTCAATAAATTATGTCATTTTCATCAACATCAATTACAAATCTTTTGTTTTACACAATCTTGTAAGTCTTTTATTGTATATCAATTTTCTTGTATTATCTTTTCTATAGTTTTCATAGTTTATTTTTAAAAATAAAAAAGAGTATTTAAACTCTTATTTTTTCTTAGATTTTCATTTAACTAATTTCTTAGCTAGTTTTTTTTCTCTAGCTCTTTCACTTTTAGGCTCTTTTTTATCTATCATTCTTTCAGCTTTTATAGTAGCCTTTAATTTCTTTACTTCTTTTTCTAATTGTGCAATTGTAACCATTTTTATAAGATTTAAGGAATAAATTTAGTTAAACATAACTCTAACATTAGTATTGTCATTAGTATC
>WFMP01000145.1 GCA_015489035.1 Candidatus Altimarinota bacterium | reverse complement strand
TTCCGATATATCTATACTCCATCTCCATCTCTTTATCTATTAGTTTTTTATGATTATAGCAATATTTTAGATATAATCATTATAATATAGAGAGTTTCTCTTGATTTTCAAAAGATATTTAAAAGTTTAAATTGCCTACATGACTTGACAGCATGATAAGTAAGATTAATCTTAATTAAAGCTATATTATGGTTATAATTGCATATAATTTATGTTAAAATCAGTTTGAGCCCTGTTTTTTGGTGTAATGATTTTAATCTCACAAGGAAGGTTAGATGATGCAAGATAAAGCAGTCAAAAGTAAAACCTTGACCACCTTAATAAATGTCTTTTTAGGAGTTATTTTAAGTGTAACGGTAGTTTTAGCCAGTAGCCCAATAAAGGATACAAATACAAGTTTATGCTATGAGCAACCTTTTGAAAGCGGTCTCAATTTCCTTAATACAATTGGCATATTTAATGGTGTTACCACTCCTATAAAAAATATTAGTAATACAAACTTAACTGATGTTATCATTATTAAAACATTTAAGAGAATCAATATGACCCTGATGAGCAAAATTGGGATTGACGGTGTTAAAAAGACTATAATCAAAGATGGTGATGGCGCGCATATAAGTAGCAATATTTTAGGTTCCTTCAGAGAATTTAATGGAAGTTTATTTAATAAAGGTATAATCTATACGATACCTAAATTTAAATCGGGCAGAATCCATACAATTTACGATAAAAGTGTATTCACTTTTAATATGTCTAAGATTAAAATTGGAGCAGCATACACAAAAAATGGAAAGAGATACTACGCCGTTTTGCATAGATGTGGTGGAGGAGACAGAGCCTATGGAACTGGTCCTTTTGATGCATGGGATGTGTCTCTAAATAATACAACTCCTCCACACTTAAACAATAGACATATTTCAACAAAAATAGTTAATAAAGCTTTTCAGCTCACTTTAGCAAGTCTAAATAAAGAGAATGATGCATATGAACTTAAAAAAGGTGCAGGTCGTGTTTATGTTGCTATATATCCTAAAGGTTCAAGTGTAGCAATCAGTAATCAACTCTCCTTTAATGCTACTGTGCGTGATCATATTACTTCGTCAGACTTTAATGTATCCTCTGCACAAAAAAAAGCTGTAGTTGGCTTTAAATTCTGTGCCACTTATAACAAAAATATCACTACCAATAAAGCATCTTATGTTTTATTTCCCAGCATCTCTTGTAAGAACTCCACGGTAATAAACGATTGTAATGCATCGACATTAGGAACACCAACATGGCATCTCTGTTATTCAACAGATGAATTTGCTATTCGACCATATGCATTTAAAATTTTTGGACTCAACCAGTACAAAAGAGCAGGAAAAAACTTTAATATAACCATAGAAGCATTAGACGATAAAGGCAAACCTACAAAAAATTATGATGAAAATTTAACTATTCAAGGCAATTCTCCACGTCTTGATTATAATGATATAAAAAGATCGGATGGTTGTGTTAATGGAAGTTTAACAGGGAGGAATCTAATTTTTAAAAATGGCAAAGCAAATGTTACTTTAAAATACAGTGAAGTTGGAGATCTGAACTTAACTGTAAGAGAAATAAACGGAAGCGAATTTGCAAAAGTTAATGAAAGTGACACAAACAAGAGTCAAAGATTTATACAATCATACAGTAAAACCATAACTATTTTACCTTACCGTTTTGATATAAACGCATCTTTATCAAATAATAACGGACAAAAATTTACATATCTTTCAAATGATTTAAATATGTCGGCAATTTTAGATATAAATATTACAGCTCAAAATATGAACAATGCGACAACAAAAAATTACAATAAGAAATGTTATGCGAAAGATACAAACCTTAGTATATCTTACACAAAGTTGAATATAACTCCATCAAATGCTTTGACAAAGATATTGTACAGTGATACAAATGCTTCTATTGATGGAAATAGCAGTATAAGTTCACATGATATAAATTTGACTGACATAAACAGTTCTATTTTCTCAAACGACAACAATGGGACAGGTATAATTCATTTAAAGATCAATTTTGATAGAAACATTACTAAGCCTGTCAATCCTTTTGATATAAATGTAACTGATATAAATGTAACTGATGTCAATGGTACAAAAGGGCAAAAAATCTTAGATCAAAATGCAACTTTTTATTATGGAAGAGTCCACGCACCAAATTATAAATATCAAGGTCCTAGCGGAAGTGGGAAGATTTATTATGAAGTTTACGATGATAATGCATCTAAAAAATCACTTTTACCAGATGGCATCAATACACAAGTGGGAGTAGATTCTGTTAACTGGTATATTAATACACATAACATAGCCTCAAAAGATGGTAAAATCAACAGTTTAAAAGAAGATATGTCGCCTCCAAGCGTAACTGCCACTCTTCTAACAACCTCTTCACCAGCAGATTTTTCATTGAAATATAACGAATCGCAAAATTATCCATATCAAACAACGATGCTTATTACACCATCTCCTTGGCTGGTATATAACCCATATAACCCAACTACAAAAACAGATGATTTTAATGTCGGATTTTATAAAGCACAGAGTAATTGGGCTGGAGTTCACGATACTAATACTTCAACTGATTCAAACGCATCTACCGTGACAATTCAGAGGGTATTATGGTAAAAAGAAGTGCTTTTACAATGATTGAACTGATTTTTGCTATAGTTATTATGGCTATTGTCATTATCGCACTGCCACGCATGATGCGTACAAATTCAAACGCATTAGAGGCAAACATCAACCAAGAGGCAATCTTTGGGGCTTCTGCTATTATGATGCAAACACTAAGCTATCCTTGGGATACCAATTCTCCCGGCAACAACGGCTCATATGATAAAATAGTTGCTATACC
>WFMP01000144.1 GCA_015489035.1 Candidatus Altimarinota bacterium | reverse complement strand
ATTTATATGTCTTATTATCTTCATCAAGTCCGAACAATCGCATTAAGTGGCTTTGTGGAATATCTAAGTATCTATAATTGCCAAAACTCTTTAAATACTCATATAATTTCATAGCGTATTTAGTTCTAAATTTATTCATATATTGAACTAAATCCAAAGGAGTAAAATTAATATGAGCTCTCATAAGCTGTTTAAAAAGAGTTGATATTTCAAGCTGTACAGTTACGATATTATCGTGTTCCACATTTGCATCATTTAAAAACTTTGTAGAATACCAGGCGTATTTTTTTCCGTTCGCTGGATTAACCCAGTTATTAAGCTCTATAAGTGTAGTTTGTAATTCTCTTATAGCGTCCTTGATTACTTCAACATAATTATTATCTTTTTGAAGCCCCATAATATCCCGTAAAGTCGAGAATTTTAGGCTCATATAAGCGATATTGTTATCCTCATATTTAGTAAACATATCCCTATTTTTTTGATAGATATAATAAATAGCATTGAAACACTTTTTGCCATTAAGAGAGTACATATCCGTACCCCTAGCAACTTCATTTCTTTTGAATATAGTTATATTTGATTTTTGCATTTCTAACTCCTAGACGAAAAGTATATCGTAAAAATGTTAATTTTCAGGTTATGACATAAATAAGTCCGTAAAATGACATAAATAAGTCCGTAAAATGACATAAATAAGTCCGTAAAATGACATAAATAAGTCCGTAAAATGACATAAAATATTCCAGCAAACTCCCACACTACCGAAGCAAATCGACTGCCGTTAAGAGATATTAAGAGATATTAAGAGATATTAAGAGAGAAAAAAGTACAAATTGACATCAAATAAGACACATTCCAAGCCATTTAATTTTCTTAGAGCAAGAGCAATCTGTTTAGTGGGAAGTGTTCCACTTCGCTATTGCATAAATCAGCTAATGCAGATAAGTTCCTCGCTAACGCTCAATGACACTAAATAGCTATTTACAAGAGAGCAACGCTTCGCTCTATCTTGCAGATGGCTGTTGTCACTACTAAATAATTTTAAAGCTAAAGAATTATCTAAAAAATGTAATATTTTTTACAAATAAAGCTCACTACAAAAATTAAGCTCAAAGACTTATTTTAATATCACTTATTTTTTTAAATAGCTATAAAGTACTTTAAAATGCTTATTTTCACTATATTTTCAAGTATCAATATTTGCAATATTCACTATTTGCTTTAAGTTTCAAACATATTTTACTAAACTTAAACTATAAATATATTACAAATTATCATATATTTATACTAATTATATGTAAATATGCAATAATATTAAGCAAATATAGTCATATTTATGCATAAATGACACTATTTTAGCTTATTCTTACTAAAAACTTAATTAAAATAACTAATATTAAAGCATAAGAATTGAAATAAAACTCACTAAACTTAAACTAATTAATTACTCTTTAAAGTTTAGAAATATTTAAGAATGATAATAACATTAGATATTTTCTTGAAAAACACTCATATTTGCTCTGTAAGCTCTTAAAATGAATTAAGGCATACAAATACCCTAAAAACATATAAAAGTTGCTTCTACATACCTTAAAAGGCTTAAAAACTACATATATAGTTGTTTTGTAAAGTATTTTTTTGAATTTAAGTATTTTTTTTGAATTTAAGTATTTTTTTTGAATTTAAGTATTTTTTAAGTTTTTTTGTGATTTTGATTTTTTAGTAGAAATACTCACAACATATATAATAGGTCAAGGGGCAGTAAACTTTTGCACATTTTCTTCGTCCCGAAGAAAATTACAAAATTGACTGCTTATATAGTATAGTCTTAAAATAATAATTTTATAAAATTTACAATAATTTACCCTGATAATGACCTACTCTATTAACTTTTAGCTTTACTCCTACTACACCCATTCTACCTCTTGTTTGACCTTTCTTATAGTCTTTAATAGGCTCTATATCTACATATATATAGCTGTTGTCTTTTAGTTCTGCTAGTGCAGGATTAATAACCCATCTCTGAATATCTTGCCATTTTACATAGTCACTACCCATAATTTTTTGGAACTCTTCAAGTGAATATTCTTTCTCTTGTTTCCAACTTTCCGTTCCTTTCTTAATACCTATATTTTGAAATTTTCTAGCTAGTTGATAGAGTCTTATAGTGTATTGGCTTTTATACTGTGTCATTTCTTTTATATTCAGCTCTGTGTAATTGCCGAGTTCTTTTGTTAAATGTTTAAAAAATGGAAGCATATCATAATCGAGTCTTATTTCTATTCGACCACCTACATAATATTTAGACTTGATGAATATATTTACATCACACTCCCACCTTTCATCTATATTCTTAAAAGTCATTATACACCTCTGTAGCGAGTTTATAACACCTCTTAATACTCTTTTATCTGATATATTTAATACATCAAGAAGTTCTCCTGCTTGATAAATTACTTCTGTATCTTCTCTCTTATCAAATATGTCTTGCTCCTGTAATGTCTTCGCAACTTGTAAAAGTATTACTTGCTGTTCTCTATTGAATTTATAATGAGCCTCTATAAAGTTATTATGCACTTTTACTATGTTTGTATATCCCTTATGATAACGAATTTTTGGCATTAAATTTCCTTTAATTATAGTTACTATTAAAAAGAGGTGTATCCCCTTTTAAAGAGGTAAAGAATTATACTCTTTAAATTATTAAAAAGAGGTTAAAAAATAACCTCTTTAAAAGGGGAGCTACCTCTTTTTAATAGGGGATACACCTCTTTTTTTATAAAACTTTAAGAAATAGTTTCAAGCCCTTATTTATGGGCTTTGTAGTGTGTGGAGTTTTGAGTTATTCACATGCATAAAGAGTAATCTTAATAAATTAAGATATAAAGAGTTACTACTTTTGCATAAAAAGTAGCAAAAACAAAAAGGAAATTTGGCTCCGTTTCACTCCTCCAAACTTTCATCAATTCTGATGGAGTTCTCCGAACTCTAAAAGGGTCTTGATTTTTCTCCTAAGGTCGAAAATCGCTTTTTTTATTAAGAGCAATCTGTTTAGGGAGAAGTGTTCCACTTCGCTATTGCATAAATCAGCTAGTGCAGATAAGTTCCTCGCTAACGCTCAATGATACTAAGTAGCAATTGACAAGAGAGCAACGCTTCGCTTTATCTGCGATGCTGTTGCTAGAAAGTTGTTATTTTTACAACTAAAGACCGAATATGTACTCTTGAGATGTTGTTTTCTTAGCGATAAAAGACAAAATAAGGGGCATACAAGCCAAAAAAAGCAAAAATGAGTATAAATCCTCACTTCGGCATAAAAAAGAGCTTCAGGGGCAAATATGAGCGATTTTTTCTACTTCACTATCATATACTTAAATATTTCTAAACTTTAAATAGTAATTAATTAATTTAAGTTTAATGAGTTTTATTTCAATTCTTATGCTTTAATATTAGTTATTTTTATTAAGTTTTGAGTAAGAATAAGCTAAAATAGTGTCATTTAGGCATAAATATTGCTATATTTGCTTAATAATATTGCATATTTGCATATAATTAGTATAAATATATGATAATTTGTAATATATTATAGTTT
>WFMP01000143.1 GCA_015489035.1 Candidatus Altimarinota bacterium | reverse complement strand
TTGAAATGTTTTTTTTAGATCAGATAGTCATAATTTAATATCGCCCTGTAAGCCTTTAAAAATAGTTTTTCATTTCTTAGTTCTTGAAAAAAATCACAGTCATCAAATTGCACTTCATAGAAATGCTCAAATTATTATTTTATTTATATTTTTTCTCTTTCACATTAGTAAAATTTAATCATAAAACTTAAGGCCTCAAAATCTCATACATAAATATACTTGCAGCTTCGCAAACATTCATAGATTCTTTAATTCCTTTCATTGGAATAAAAGTAATAATATCCAATTGTTCCATTGTTTCAATACTAACTCATTTTACTTCATTTCACATCAAAATACAAACATTTCATTTTATTTTTTCTTTCAAATCATAAATAGAAACTGCATCTGAAGTAAGTTCAGCTCAAGTAAAAGTATCATAATTTTGTTTTATAAAATCAAGTCCTTTGGCTACATTATAAAATTGTTTTAAATTAACATTATTTTCAGCACCCAACGACGATTTAATTACTTTTTCATTTTCAAAAGGGGAAGGACTATATCACAACAAAATTACATCAAATCAAAGACTATCTGCAGTCCTAATTATATTTCAAACATTATATGCACTTCTAATATTCTCCAAAGCTATAGTTGGTTTCATAAACTATTTTTCCATAAATAAAACTAACAAAAATTGAGAAGATTTCAAAACTAATCCATCAGAATTTACATAAAAATCTGAACTTAATTTACTATTTGTATGTAAACATTTTCCAGTTGGATTTATAATTCAATCTATTTTTTTTCTATCATCTTCTGTGATAGCTATTCAATTTGATGTAATATTTATTTGTCTCATCAACATATTATTTATATATCTAAATTCCTAATATTTTTAGCATGTGTTAAAATAAAATTTCTTCTTGGAGCTATTTCAGTACCCATCAAAGTTGTAAATATCTCATCAGCTTTTTGTGCATCTTGAATAGTAATTTGCATAAGTTTTCTAGTAGAAGGATCCATAGTTGTATCCCAAAGTTGTTCTGGATTCATTTCACCAAGACCTTTATATCTTTGAATAGAAGTTTTTTCCGCATTAAATCAATATTTTTTTAATGCATCATACATATCATACTCTGGTGGATAAATATATTTTTCTTTTTTACCTTGAACAAATTTATAAAGTGGAGAAACAGCAATAAACATATGTCCATTTTCAATCAATGGTTTCATATATCTAAAGAAAAAAGTTAATAATAATGTTCTAATATGAGCACCATCTACATCGGCATCTGTCATTATAATTATTTTATCATATCTAAGTTTTTCTTCATCATAAGCTTCCTTCAATCAAGCACCTAGTCAAATAATAAGAGATTTTACTTCATTGTTTTGTAAAATTCTATCTAATGCAGATTTTTCGGTATTTAAAATTTTACCTCTAAGTGGAAAAATAGCTTGAAATTTACTATCTCTTGCCTGTTTTGCACTACCACCAGCAGAATCTCATTCCACAATAAATACTTCAGTTCATTCTCTTTTTTTTGCAGAACAATCTGTAAGTTTTCAAGGTAAAACACCCATAGACATTGCATTTTTTCTCATAACTGTTTCTCTTGCAAGTTTTGCGGCCATACGAGCTTTTGCATTTATTTTTACTCTTTCTATAATTACTTTTGATAATTCTTCATCTTTATCTAAAATTTCTTTTACATAATTGTAAACCAATTTTTCTATTTCTTTTCTAATATATGCATTTCAAAGTTTTCATTTTGTTTGTCATTCAAATTGTGGTTCTGGAACTTTTATAGAAATAATTGAATAAAGACCAGAAGTTACATCACCAAGTTGTAAATCTCAGATTTTTCTATCCAAAAGTTTATTTTCTTTTGCATATTCATTAAGAGCATTTAACAAACCTGCTTTAAATCAATTTAAATGAGTTCATCCATCTGGAGTATGAATATTATTTACAAAAGAAATTATATTGTCATTACTTTCCCCTACATAAGCAAAAGCTATATCTGCATAAACATTTTTTCATTCTTTTTCTATTCTAAAATAATTTGAAATTGTTTTTTTTATTCAAATTAAATTTTTCAAATAAGTTAATATTCAATTTGTAAACAAAAATCTCTTTCATTTAATAATTCTTGCTTGAGATTCTAAATGAGTATCTAAAATAGGTTCATCTGTATCAGCAACTTGAATAAGTGAAAAAGTAACTCAAGGAGTTAAATAAGCATTTTGAATAAGTCTTGTATGAATAGTGCTCCAACTATATTTCGTAGTATCAAAAATAGTGTCATCAGCTTTAAAAGCTACAACAGTTCCAGTATAGTCTGTATCTCAAACAATTTTTAAATCATAAAGTGGTTTTCCTCTTTCAAATTCTTGTTGATGAATTTTACCATTTCTATGAACTTGAACTATAAGTTTTTCAGATAAAGCATTTACTACAGATGCTCAAACACCATGTAATCAACCAGAAATTTTATAAACATCTTTATTAAATTTTCATCAAGCATGCAAAACAGTAAAAACAGTTTCTACTGTAGATTTTTTAGTTTTAGAATGGATATCTGTCGGAATTCATCTACCATTATCATAAACTGTTACCCAACCATTTTCAGAAAAAACAACTGATATTTCATTACAAAAACCAGCTAAAGCTTCATCTACTCAATTATCTACGATTTCCCAAATCATATGATGTAAACCTCTTGTATCTGTAGATCAAATATACATTCAAGGTCTTTCTCTTACTGGTTCCAATCCTTCTAAAACTCTAATCTGATCTGCTCAATACTCTGTCATTAAGATAACATAAAAAAATAAAGAAATATAGCAGTTTTATAAAGATTAAACTAAGAAAATCAATAATTTATTTGAAATATTTAAAAAAATAATTATATTAAGTCTAACATGAAAACACAAATATGCCAGGATGGTGGAATTGGTAGACACGAGGGACTTAAAATCCCTTAACTGATTGGTTGTGAGGGTTCGATTCCCTCTCCTGGTATTTTTTTAAAAGAATTTAATATTAAAAAAAGAAATTTAATCTTGATTTTAATATACAAATTAGTATTATCACACAACTTATTAATCAATTTTATTTAATAAATTTTAAAACAGAATGGCACATAAGAAAGCCGCAGGTAGTGCAAAGAATCTTAGAAATTCAAATCCTAAATATAGATGAGTTAAATTATTTGGTGGACAAATTGCAAAAGCAGGTAATATCATCTTAAGACAAAAATGATCTGTATATATTACTTGAGAAAATACTTATATGGGACATGATTTTACAATACATGCTAAAACAGATGGTGTTGTAAAATTTACACAAAAAAGTATTCAAAGATTTGATAATAGAAGATATAAAAGAACTGTTGTAAATGTAGTTCCTGCTGAATAATTTTATTCGTAAAAATTCTTTATAAGAATGCATAATTTAATAAATCAAGTATCTTCTATAATAAATATAAATTTGATTTGATACATATTATTATTTCCATTTATATTTTTCTGGATATGGAGTATATTGTTTATTGTTAGAGATATATCACATCGTACAAATAGTCTAATATATCAATTATTTGCTATATTGTTATGAACTGTTCCTTGAATATGATTTATGTTATACTTTGTATTTAGACCATATAGGTCATTGGATGATAAAGAATGGAGATTATCTATAAATACATTATCTGTACAATGTCCAGATTGTTGAGAATTAAATCACAAAGATAACAAGTTTTGTACAAACTGTTGAGATTGATTAACAACTGATTGTAAAGAATGTACAAAAAAATATTATAAATGATATGACTATTGTCCATATTGTGGAGCTCCAAATCTAGAACTAGAATAAGAACTTAGGTTAAATTCCTAAGTTTTTTTTATTTATTTTTTTGCCCATAAACATCCACAATAATTCTGTCTCCAAATATTGTTTTCTTTTGTATAATCTGATGCTCTTTGAAATCAATTATTCTTTCTAAAATCAAAAGACAAATATTTTACTCAAGTTTCTTTAGTAACTAACTCTCAGTATTTATTTAATTTTTCCACAGATTTTTTAGGTGAAATTAACAAAGTTGTAGTAAAAAAATCTATATTATATTTTTGAGCTATTTTTGCCGGTTCAAGTAATCTCATATAATAACAAATATCACATCTTTGAGAATTTTTCTCCTCCATTTGTGAAAAATCTTTCATGGTTTTATCAAAATCATTATTTTTTATTCAAACTACTTCTTTATGTTCAAACAATTTATCATAAAATTCATTATTATCGTATTTATTTAAAACTTTATCATCTTTTACTAAAGATATTTTTTCCTTTCAGAAATTCTCTTCATCTGATATTATCTCAAAATCTCATTCTTCCAACTTTAAAATTTTAATATATTCTTTATACCTTCTTGCATATTCAGAATATGGCTGAATATTTGGATTGTACCAATACAAGTAAAGTTTAAAATATTTTTTCAAATCCAAAAGTGGAATAATTAAATCAGGACCACAACAGATATGTAGTAAAAGTTTTGGTTTATCTTTTTTTTCTAAATTAACTTGGGAAATATATTTTTGAAACATAATATTAATAAAATTTATAAATAACTTGTAATAAGTTTAAATATACATATTTTATACACTAATTCAATTTTATAATATAATTTTAAATAAATGTATTTTGATTCACATACTCACTTAAACTCTTCTCAACTTTTCAAGAATTATAAAAAATATATTGAGAATTTTCAAAATATTTGATGAAAAAAACTTATAAATGTATGAGTTGATTATGAACGAACACAAAGAGCTTTACAAATAGAATCAGATTTTCCAGATATTTGTTTATCAACTTGTGGTTTTCATCCAACAGAACCAATTTTTAAATTTAAGGATTGAAAATATGAATTTAAAGAAAATCAATTAGTTTCTTGGAATGAATACTTAAATTTAACAAAAGAATGCTTAGAAAATTTAATTAAAAATAAAAAAATTGTTGCAATTTGAGAATGTGGTATGGATTATCATTATTTTGAACATATAAAAAAATGACAAAGTATAGAAGAAATTAAAGAACAACAAAAACAATTATTTATTTTACAATTAGAACTTGCTCAAAAACACAATTTACCTATTGTAATTCATTCAAGAGATGCTTTTGAAGATAGTTTAAAAATTATTAAAAACTACAAACAAATTAAAATATACTTTCATTGTCGAGGCTACGGACCTGAGGAAATAAAAATATTACAAAATGAAATTCCTAATCTTTGGTTATGATTTGATGGAAATATTACATACAAAAAAGCTGAAGAACTTAGAAAAAGCATCAAACAATGTAATCTAACTCAAATACTTCTTGAAACTGATGCTCCATACCTTACTCCTCAAATCATAAGAAAAGAAACAAACCAACCTTCAAATGTAAAATATGTTTATGAATACATTTCGGATTTACTAGATATTCCATTAAATAAATTACAAGAACAAGTTAGAGAGAATTTTAATAAGTTTTATAATTTATAAAAAATTTCATACAAAATCATAAAAACTTTTATCATTAGGAATTGTACCACTACTATCCAACATTTCTATAAATTGAGATAATCTTATTGTTTCATCTTGAGATAAATCTTGATTATTAATTATATTCAATAAAATACTTTTTAATCATAATATAGTTTCTTTAGGATATAACTCGCTTATTGTTATAAATAAATTAAATGCCTGATATAAATTTCATAATTTTAAGAAAATATTAGAATAATCTACAATATATTTTTCAGGGATAATTAAGTTTTTAAAATATGTTGATATGTCATTATAGTCAATAGGAAAATCATCTAATAATAAATTTAATTTTTTTATTATAAGTCATCTATTTTTAAAAGTTGCATTTTCAAATCAATAATCAAACATAAATTTTAATATTTTTAATGCTTTATATTTATTTCACTTTTCTAAATATATTTCCATTAAATTAAATCATGTTTCTATTAGATTAGAATTAACTTTAGAAAAAAACATATAATCAAAATCTTTTTGAAATAAAATGTTATTAATAGCTTTGGATATTATTATTTCTTCTTTATTTTCTTCTTTATTTTCTTTTTTATTTTCTTCTTTATCTAGTAATAGTAGAATATCTTTTACTATATGCTTTATTCACTCAGAAAAACTTTTTTTATTTATTTCTCACAAATTAAGATTTTGTCGTAATTTTTCATATTCTAATTCATAATTATATATTCTATCAGAAAGATTATGTATATTTTTTATTCATTCTAATCATCCAAAAATCAAATCCTCTATATCTGCTCTAATTTGATTTGAAAATATATTAGGATATTCCTTCAATATTTGTTCTAAATCCGCTTCAATAGATGTTATCAAAATATTAACATTTACAGGATTATCCACAATATCTTTTAGAATAAAAACATTTACATAAGCTTCAAATATATTTGTAAATCATTTTTCCAAAGCTTTTTTATAAAAATTTAATGTATCATCTAAATTTCATAAAGCAAAATAATTATCTCAAATCACACTATAAAATCTTCATTTTTCCTTCTCAGTAAATTTAGAAAATTTATTATCATCTTTTGTAATATTTAATAATTTTTCAATATATTCATTAGAATTTTCCACATTATAAGAAAATGTTTCCAGAGAATATAATAAAGTCTTTTTTATATCATTAAAAAATTTCTCACTTAAGGGATATTTTTCTATATTATTAAATTCTCATAAAACCATTTCAGGATTTCATATATGAGATTCCATAGATTTCAATGTAGTATTAGTCATATCAGATATATAATGAATTAAATATGTTATTGTATAATAAATTAGTTTTTTATGTCAATAGATAATAAGTTTTGAATATTCTCAAAAAATAACTATAAATCTACTACATTTTAAATAAATTAAATAAAACTGATGACATACAAATATAATTGGGATTTAGAAAAATATTTCTACAACTGAATAGAAGATGAAACA
>WFMP01000142.1 GCA_015489035.1 Candidatus Altimarinota bacterium | reverse complement strand
TTTTTAGAATTGTACAGAAAAAAGAGGTGTTCTCTCTATAAACTATTTTAAAAATAAGATTTTTCCCAAGTATATATAGTCATTGGCAAAATATTCTTTTTAAATTATACCTAAATCAAAAGTAATTTGTAGCTTTTTTCCATTTTTCAATGCTGGGTTTGGAGTTTATTCTCACTTCATTCGAACAAAGTGTGTTTCTTTTTAACTTAAAAAGAAATATGTAAACCAATGGTTGAGTAACCATTAATATTAGCAAAAGTAAATTGTGTTTTATAATCAACTTCTGTATGACCAAGTTGAATTTTATGTATTTTATTTATTCGTCTATTAGCTATGTTTTTTCCTATAACATAACCAAATAATACTGCTAACGGATAATCTGAAGTCAAATGTGCTTTACTACTTACCATTTGAAAAGCCAATAAACCACCAAGCGAATATCCTACGGGTTTTATCCATTTTACTTCTGGATAATTGGTTGCAATAATGGTAAGCGTTGTCATAAAAGTTGTTAAATGACCCGAAGGCATTGCATCGTAATTTGGTGTATTAGATTGGTATGCTTTAAAACTTGGAAAAAGTGTCCAATTACCACTTGGATTACCGCTGGAAATTGCACTTGTAGGACTTTGTCTACCAGTAATTCGTTTTACGGTTTGCGACACAAGAGCAGTAGTAATAAAACCTTCAAAAATTTCGCTGGAAGTAATTTGCATTCTGTAATCATTTTTAATTTTTCCAGCAATAAGTAAACCACTTCCTAATAATAAAGTTGTTCCTCCATTACCAATATAATATATAGCAGCAGGAATATTACTAGGTAAAATACGAGTACCTTTAATTCTTAAATAAGTTCCTTCATTATCTAAATTAATAGGTTTACCTAATTTAGCCACTTCATTAGTTAAAGTTTTATCAAAAGGAATTATAGCTGCAGTTGAGATTGTTGTTAATGCTACAGTACCAAAATTATCTTTATCAATTAAATATTTACCTAAATCTGCTAAATCGTTTGGAATGTATTTAAACACATGGCTCTAGTTTATAATTGTGTTGATATTAATATTTGATATTCTATTTCAATATTTTTATACTTAAAGTTATAAGATAAATTTTCTATGGTTTTTTCTGCAAATGATTTTGCTATATATTTCTTGTCTTTAAGGGTTTCTTTAAGTTTGTACCAATTTAGATATTGTTGTAAATATTTGGTAGAAACACCCCAAAACTTGTAATCAATCCACTTTTTTAATCTTCTATGAGTTGAGTTTACATGTTGGATATGATAAACTTCATTTTTAACAAACTGCTTTAAATCTGACCTTAAAGGATGATGTTCTACTTTATTATCTATTGCAAATCCTTTATAACTCACATGTCCATCAGTGCATAAAATAGTATGATCAGATATTTTATTGCCAATTGCTTTCTCTATATTTATCTTTTTAAGTCTGCCACAAGTTGCTACGCTTAAATCTAAGTTTTTCTTTCTATCTTGTGTTACAATAACAGCGATATGCTCTTTGTTTATTCCTCGTTTACTTGATGAGCCTCCACGTTTTCTAGGATTGCGATTTTTCACTTTAATTCCTTTGCTAGAATGCAAGAAAAAAGTTTCGTCACTTTCAGTAATGCCCGTAAACTCATCATCATCTATGTCAGATATTGAACTCAATATCTTGTGTCTCCAATCAAAAGCAGTTTTCTTATTAATCTCTAATACAACTTTTATCTTATCTAAAGACTTCTCTTGAACCATTAAATTTAAATAATCATCTATTTTATCCTTATGGTGTAATCCTGCTATCCATGTTCCTGTATATTCAGTAAAACTACGATTACAAGACTTGCATTTGTATCGCTGAGAACCACTTTTAAAACCAAACTTTACATATTTTGTATGTTGGCAATGTGGGCATTCTCCTTGTTTGTTATTCAAAACATCTCTACGAATTTTTTGAAAATTACATACAATATCTGTTCTAACTTCACTTAATTTAACAATCTCTGATATGATAGAATTACGTTCTGTCACAGGTAAATCAAGTAAATAACTTTTAATTTTTGATAATTTCATATACAAATATACAAAATTAATACCTATTCTAAACTAGAGCCAAAAAGATATTTAATTATTTTTCTTAAGAATTATTTGTCCTGATTTATAAAAATTTATAGAGGTGTCAAGTTAAGTACTTATGATAATATCCTTATAACCAATGTGTTTATTGTTTGTTAGTCTGTTTATTAGGTTATCAAAAATAGTTTGCTTATGAATTGAACGATTTAAACGATAAGAAAATTCATTTAAATATTTCTCAATATGTTCTTCGTGTACCCAAGAATAAACACTTCTTAGTCCAGATTTTAATTGATGTATTATAGTGTTTATCTCAAAAAAATCTGATGTATTACTTTTAATTTGTTTGATATTATAGTTCTTTTTTAAAGGTTTGTAACCTGACCACTTATCTGTTGTTATTGTGGCTTCTTCACTAATATGTGTTTCAAAAATTTTATTCAACTCTTTTGATGAATAATCTTTGATACGCTTAAAATAAGCTCGTTTAATCTTCCTTTTTTCATTAATCTCAACAGCTCCAACAAGTTTTTTCTTTTTAGTATCGGAACTTCTTCCTTGTTTAAGGTCTTCAACACCTCCAAAAACAAACTCATCAACAATTACTGCACCTTGCATATCATGTAATTCACTGCTTTTCATAGCTATACGGACTTTTTGCATAAATAACCAAGCAGTTGGTCTACTAACACCAATTTTCTTTGCCATATGTGAAGCTGATATACTTTTAGTTGTACAACACATCTCATAAACAATAATGAATGCTTTTCTTATTCCGAATTTAACTTTATGAAACATTGTATTCGCAGTTGGGCTTTCTATATGATGACATCGATTACAATCTCTTGCTAAATTATATTTTCGTATTGTACATTTTGTGTGATTACATTTTTTACATTTAAATCCATTTTCCCATTTCTTCTGAGCTAAATAGTTCAGACAATCATAATCCGTTTGAAATGTATCAAAAAAATCTACAATACTTTCGCTTTTAAAAATTTCCATGATTCAATATTTTTCCCAACAAATATAAGTAAATAAGTTTACACCTCTAAAGAATTATTGAAGAATTGCTAAAGACTGTTAATTACATAAAAACTTAAAATAATTGTGCAACTTATTCTGGGACACATATAAAAGTTGGGGATTAGGCAAAAAGTTTGCTTAATCTAAATAAGAAAAATTGGGTATCAGTTACACCTCTTAAATTGGCTCTAAAAAGTTTAATTTTAGCGTTAAAAGATTCTGCATTGGCATTAGTGTTCCTTTTTATAAAGAAGTTTAATATGTTGTTAAAATTGGCTTTAATTGTGTTAGCAGTTGTATAAAATGTTTCTAATTTTTTTTCAAATGTATCTTCTATCCATAAATTAAATTTTTCTGTAGCGTTTAATTGATCTTTGCTTTCATAAATAGCTCTAAACTCTAATGTGTGCTTATATGCTTGTTCTAATTCTGGATATATTTTGAATAAAAGTTTGCTTCTTTCTTCTTGGTTTTGGGTTAATTCATTTGTTTTTTTAGCTATTATATATCTACTCCTTGCTAATAATTGTTTGTAAGTATCTCCATTAGATAACACAATAGGTCTATATTTTACCTTATCCTTTTTAGCTTTCATAATAGCCTTATTTTCTTTATCTAATTCTTCCCATCTTAATTTTATACGCATATGTTGTAAGGATTCCATAGCTAATTTTACAACATGAAATCGGTCAGTAACTAAATACGCCTTTGGAAAAGTCATCTTAACAGCAAATTCCATATTTTTAGCCATGTCTAAGGTTATTTCTTTTACTTTTTTGCGTTGTTCTAAAGGTATCTTTTCTATTACATTTATGATATCTTGAGATTTTGTTCCTTTAATACTTGCTATTAATGTGCCTTTCTTTCCTTTTCCTTTTTTACTTGTTATAAATGTGTATAATTCACCTTTTGAAAGTGCAAGTTCATCAATACTGATGTATTCCGTTAAGTTTTCTGGGAATAACATATAATCCTCTGAATGTACTTTTTGTTTCCATTGATTAAAACCGCTAGTATATTCCTTATAATGCTTTTGTAAAGTATATGATTTAACACCATAATAACTAGCTATATTGCTAATAGTATCTGTTCGGTTCTCTACCTGTACCTTTTAAAAAATCAGCAAGTTCTTCTGTTAATTTTGAACCTACTGCTATAAAACTATAATCGCTTTTTATTTCTTTTTTTGTCTTTTTATTTCGCCATCTACGTCTCTTTATAATTAAATAAACTGCCTTTCCTCTTATTGGAAAATCTTGTATGACTTTTGCTTTATAAAACCCTTTAGATTCGTATTCCGATATGTTATATCCTGATGGTAAACTGTTCTTTTCTTCTAAATATATATGAAATATATCTCGTTTTAGCTTAACTTCACATAAAGGTTGAACATCTGTAACTGAGAAATGAGACAATAGGTCTTTGGGTAAAAATAGGTCTATCATAATTATAAGATTTTAACCCCAAAAATAACATTAATCCCCAACTTTTATAACTGACCCATTAAATGCCACTAATGCACGAATGATTCTCTTTTATTTGTGGAATAATAAATCGAAAAAATCATCAATCCTAAATCCTAAATCATCAATCCTAAATCATCATTCATCAATCCCACAATTCCTAATTCCTAATTCC
>WFMP01000141.1 GCA_015489035.1 Candidatus Altimarinota bacterium | reverse complement strand
TCCTCATTTAAACTCATTGCAGTTTGCAATACAATACTCTTTATTTACTCTATTGCTTATACTGCTTTTTTATTTTTTTTAATAGCTTGTGATAATGGCAGCTATTTTAATATTTTACTATCAATCTCTTTTCATATAAAAAACAATGAGGATAATTTTCCCATAACGAGGACTTAGTATAATTGTATTTTTTGAATTCTTCCCATAACGAGGACTTAGTATAATTGTATTTTTTGAATTCTTCCCATAACGAGGATATTTGATGTTTTTTCTATCTTTATTAATAAATACAGAGAGTATTTAAAACAAACTTCTCTATTTTAAATATTTTTCATGATACATTATCAAAAAAAAGCAGTTAATTTTCACATAGTCCTCATCTTGGGAAAATTATCCTCATCTTGGGAAATAAAGTCCTCATCTTGGGAAGTGCTTAGTCCTCATCTTGGGAAATAAAGTCCTCATCTTGGGAAATAAATTACTAGTTTAGCCCTATTACAGCTACTTTACAGCTTGTGCAATAATAAAGTAAGTATTTTTTTAATAACTAAGAAAGAAGATACACTCCCTATTTCTTTAAAAAATCTTTATATTTACCGTTTGCTTTTTTAAATAAATCTATTTCCGATGATGAATAACCATACTTGTGAATCATCATACCCCTATACAATGATTCACAATCATCCAACGTATTATTTAATACCAAATATTTAATCTTTGATTTATACATTTTTAAATTTTCTATTTTTATTTTTGTATGCTGAATAACCCAATCAATAAACTCTTCCATTCTCTTATTTGGCACAATACATTTACTTTCAATCTTTTCTACATCTTTAGACCAGCTAAATGTAAATTTCTTAATTGAACGATCGTAATCACAAAAGATTTTTTCTCCTGTTAACAAATAAATTTCTTTCAAACCACGATCAATCCCTTCAAGAAGCTTGGAAGCATGCTTGTGTTTTGTTCCAAATTTATCATTTAATTCATCAATATTTTTATGAATAAATCCAATATAATTATCAATCTTGTTTGGCATTGAATAGTATCTTCTATACATTTCATATATTTTATATCCATATTTTGTTTTAAATTTTTTTGACAAAGTAAGATCTATACTTGTATATCCTGCTCTTTCAACCATATATTCAATAAAAGTTTCAGATATATTAATTTCAATTAAGTGTTGAGATTCTTTATATGATATCACATCATATAAAAAAGAAGTTAAAGCCCAGGATACTCTTTTACCTGTTTTAACATCTCTAAAATCTCTTAATTCAAAAGGAAGCTTTAATTCAAGCAAATATGATTTAATTCTATCTACATAATCATTGTTTTTTTCTAGCCCAAGTTTTTTTCTCAAATAAGAAAGTTCTAAATGAATTTTGGATTCTTGTTTCTCATGATAAATTTGTAATATAGCATCCAAACTCTTCATAGCTCCTAAAGATAATTCACCATTTTTTGCATCTGTGACAGCATTATTTTTTTTTAACATTTCAAAATGCTGTTGTTTTGCTTTTTCTAATGTTGTCATTCTTTTATTGCTCATCACTATCCTTCTATAGTCTATATCCTCATTTTGGGAAATTATATAGCATTTTTACTTATAAAAGGGGTATTTTTTGCTATACTTAGCCTATAAAATGTAAGTTTCGCAAGCGAAACTTATTTAAGGACAGTTATAATGATCATAACAATTGCACACACTAAAGGTGGGGTTGGAAAAAGTCTTATATCGTTTCATTTAGCTGTAGCAATGGGTGCCGCAGTTATTGACTTAGATTTTCAAAGAACGATTATTATAAATAATGAAATGCGAGTAAATAATGGAAAAAGATCAATAGCTGTTTTACAAACAAAAACAATGCAAGATTTAATTAAATTACGAAATCATAATATAAAAAATACTGGAACAGACAAAGAAAAAAATTTTATTATTGATGTCGGTGGATTTGATTCTGACGTTAATAGAGTCGCGATTGCTATTGCTGATTTAATAATTGTTCCTGCCAATGATAAAACGAATGATATAATCGGCTTACATCAATTTAAACAGATTATAGAAGAAATTGAAGAATCAACAAATCTTAAATTACAACCAATGCTTTTAATTAACAATGTTTCACCTATGACAAAAGATTTTATTAGTTTAGAAACTTTTGTAGAGAGAAACAAAAATTTTAAACTACTAAAATCTATATTAAGAACAAGAGCTGATTATTATAAAGCATTAGAAACCGGTACTGGTATAACTGAATTAAAAGAATCAAAAGCAAAAAAAGAATTTAAGAAATTTATCAAGGAAGTTAAAAAGGAAGTTAAAAATGGCCAAAAAAAAGATTAATATAACTAACTCAATTGGTAAAAGCAATACTAATATACTTAATGCAGGAAAAGGTGCAGCTTTAATTCAAGATTTGGGAACTTTATTAGAATCTACAAATGATAGTAACACTAATAAACAATATATTTCTATTAGTTTAATTAGTAATAATCCTTTTCAACCAAGAATTGAAATAAAACAAGAACAATTAAAAGAACTCGCAAACAGTATAAACAAAGATGGACTAATACAACCTATAATTGTACAAAAATTTGAAGATAAATATATTGTTATAGCTGGGCATCGAAGAGTCGCAGCCTATAAATTATTAAAGAAAAATGATATCTGGGCCCATGTAATAGAAACAGAATTTACTAATACAACAGTTAATAATCGTTTATTATTTACTACTGCAGCAATTGAAAATATCCAAAGAGAGAATTTACATCCAATAGAAATAGCATTATCGTGTCAAGAAGCAATTAATAAAAAGATTTTTCATTCTATTGTAGAGATTAGTAAGACGCTAAATAAATCAAAATCTTATTTATCAAAAATTATGTCTGTATTAAAATTAAATCAAGTTATTATTGATGATCTCTTGAAAAATAAATCCGTAAAAGATATTGAGGTTTTATATGAGTTACAAAAAATTAAAAATGCTGAGCAACAAATTAAATTATTTTATGAGTATAAAAATAAAAATATCACAAGAGAAGATATAAGATATGCAGTTAAAGCACAGAAAACTACTGTAATGATAGCACCAATTCGTTTTAAGTCTAATAGCAAAAAATTAGAATTATTTGTAGATCTTACGCAATTTGAAGAAAAAGTTGCGAAAAAACTACAGAAAAATTTAGAAGATTTATTAACTGATTATCAATAGTTTCGCGTGCGAAACTATTGAAGGCATTTGAAAATAATATTTTTAATTATAACACTAGATCAACAGCTATTAGAGCAAACGAGGACT
>WFMP01000140.1 GCA_015489035.1 Candidatus Altimarinota bacterium | reverse complement strand
TTTTTTGCCCTTTACTGATTATTAAAAAGAGGGGACAATTTATTAACGAACATATAATTATCTTTATTTCTTATTTGCTTCGTTAAGAACGCACACCCTCTTTTTGTTAATCTGTCA
Organism: Candidatus Altimarinota bacterium; assembly: GCA_015489035.1. GTDB lineage: Bacteria > Patescibacteriota > Gracilibacteria > Absconditabacterales > Absconditicoccaceae > S009-33. Next base: position 2,591 of record WFMP01000140.1, on the reverse strand, counting down.
AGGATCAGCAAGAAAAAAGTTTTATAAAATTTTATTCAGGTGTCATCAGTTCAGGTGTCATCACTCGATTAAATATTGAGTTATGCGTTTTGTAGAGTTTGGAATTTTTCTGGATTTAGTAGTCGCTCTTTAAAATCTATTAGTTTTTGAGCACCTTTAAGTACTCCTACTTTATCAAGAGTTTTTGCATCTTCTAAACCTGATAAAGTGAGATTTCTTATAAATCTTGTTTTTGGCATATCAAGCTTTTTTGCTAGTTCTTCAATTTCTCGAAGTTCTCTATCGCTAAATCTGATTGTTAGATTATTTTTTATTGGCTCTTTGTCTATTAATGGTCTGCCCATTTTTGAAGAATTTGACATTTTATTTCCTTTTGCGTTGCATTTATTACATTTTTTTTGTATAATCTTTGCATTGCAATAGTACGGCTGTGCATTTCGTACGCAATATATTAACATATAAGGGCTAAAAATTGAGATATAATTTTGAAAGTAAGAATTTAAAAATGAAAGGAGCCACAAGCTCATTGTAGGATAGGAGTCCTAGAGTTTGTAACCGATAAATGAATTATACAAAAAAATCTTCTTCTTGTAAACCTAATCTACAAACTTTTAAAAAACTAGATATTTGTACTTTTAATGAGTGCCTCGACTGCGTGAGCAGTCGCAGGCTCTTGGTAAATAGGGAAATTGGTTCCCAAACACAAAAAACACGCTTGAAATTTAAGAAAAAGCATATCGCTCAATATGCCCTTACTGTGGGCAATATAGAGGATAATTACCTCGAAAAAAGACGCCAAAAAAAGGTGCTTTCTGATGCTGAATTTAAACTTAAGGCAAAAAATGACAGCACTATAAAAAAGATAAATCAGTCACTTTGTTCTTGTGGTCGTGATGCTCATTTTATGAATATAGATAAGAGTGTCGAAGTTAAAGAAAAAAAGAATGGAAAAAAGCATTTAAAAGGTTTAAAAAGTTGTGGAAATAATGCAGCGTGTCCAGATTGTGCTGCCAAACTTTCTGCTATTCGTGGAAATCAATTAAAAGAGTTTATGGATGTAGGTCGAAAAAATGGTCGTTCATATATTCAAATTACTATTACAATACCACATAAGCCGACAGAAACTCTTTTTGATACATTGCCACAAGTAGAAGATATGTCTAGATATATATTTCATCGTCGTGAATGGAATCAGTTTAAAGAGATTACAAAGTGTAGATTTGTTCACGGTGGTTTAGAAAATATGGTTTCTTTTAAAAATGGTCAAGTTGATTGGCATCCGCACAAAAATTATTTATTAGATTTTGATATGCCTATAAATGAAGTTATGAAAGCTTTGGGTAAATCTTTTGAAATAGAATTATGTTTTTATATTTCGCAATTAATGACTAATTTAGGGCAAAAATATTTAGATTTGAAAAAGATTGATAAACAATTACTGAATGTTCATTATGATATAACTAAAAAGACAAATAAGCCTGTAATAAAAGGCGGTGTTGTCGCTGTTTCAGAGTTTAAAGATGATTATATTACAAAGTGGGGATTAGATGCAGAGATGACAGCTGGTATCTATAAAAATGGTCGTTTTGATGGTTCTGTGGATGAAGAGGGACAACTTAAAAAAAGTTTTCATCCGCATATACTTTTGGAGTTTATTGATAAAGACAATAAAGATACTAGTGAGAGTTTTAAATATCAATGTATAAAAGCTTTTCAAGAGTTTGTTTTGGCCTCTTATAGAAAACATTGGTTTTATTTTGCAAAGGGTGCAGTCGCTTATTATAATGAAAATTATGGTTCAGAGATTAAAGTTAAAAAAGATAAGGATGAGCTGGCAACTTTAGAAGATCAAGGGAAACTTTTAAAGAAAATATATTTTGAAGAGTGGGAACTTTTTAAAGTTGATCCAATTAAGTATGGAATATTGATTACTCAAAAAACCAAAATGGATGTAATGTTATATCTTGAAAGTGAAATGCAAAAAAATGCTAAGAGTTATGAAGAACAATTAATTTTAGATAAATTTAGAATGAGGATGATTGAATGAAATTAGAAGATATGAAAAAAGAGTTAGATTTGGAATTTTGGAACAATGAAGATAATTTATTATTGTTTGAAGAGTTTTTAATATCTGCATTTGATGAACACGAAGATTATTTATTAATGAGAAGACAAAGAACTGCTGTTAATGTAATGATTTTAGATGATTTTGATATAAAATCAGCTTTGGAGATGTATTACTGTTCAGGTTCTAAAGGTTTATCATTGAAAGATTTTTATTTAATGATTGAAGATTTTAAAACTAATGAGCCTTTAGAGATTGTTAATGAAGTTATAAAAGAATTAAAAAATGGGAGAGAAGATAATGTTTAAATGTAAAAATTGTAACGGTACTGGCGGATGGAATATATCTGTTTCTTGTTCTCCAGAAGATACTATGTTTATTAGTGATGGAGAAAATATGCAACTAGGGTGGAAAGATTGTTTTTATTGTAACGGTACTGGCGAACTTACAAAAGAAAGATTAAAAGAAGTTAATAGAATTAAAGGTAGAAAAGAAAAATTATGAGTAATTTGCTTTGTTGGCGCTC
>WFMP01000139.1 GCA_015489035.1 Candidatus Altimarinota bacterium | reverse complement strand
GAATAGATTATATAAAAAAAATCAAAGAAGATGTTACTTTACTAGACAAATATGAATGACAAAAAGAAAATATAGAAAAATTGAATCATATCTCTAAAAAAATATACAAAGATGAAAGTTCTGAAGAAATATCACAAGATAAAAAAGAAATAATACAAAAAATTGAATCACTACAGACAATGTTTGAAGAAATTAAGAATATTTATAACTTAGTCAAAATATAATAAATGAACAAATTATCAGAACAATTCTCAAGACAATCAAAAATTGAATTCGAAAAATATAATACAAAAGTAATATTAGAATTTTTGTGATGAGTTTGAGATAAGGAAAAAGGTGTTTCTCTTACATGAAGTGCTACCAAATTAACTATTATCAAGCCAAACGGAGAAAAAACAATATGAATTATAGATTTTTGAATGTTTCAATGATGAGAACATGATTTAGAATATAATGAAGTATTACCATTTGATATATCAAAAATAGAATTTGTAATAGCTACACATACTCATTTAGATCATATTGGAAAAATGCTACATCTTGGAAAAAAAGAATTTATGTGAAATATTTGGACTACCAAAATAAATAAAGATGTATTGTACACTATGTTAAATGATGTTATTAAAAATCAACCTGAAAACACTATTTCAGAAGAAGATAAAATACTTTCAAAAATAGAAAATTATAAACTTATGAGAGACAAGTTAGCAGCAACTTTGTGAGGAACAAATGACGGAGTTCAACAAATGGATAATGAAATAATAGATTTAGAAATTGAATACAAAGAAATTCAAGAAAATCATAAAAATAAAGGAAAACAATTTTTTGATTCTCAAGACCTTATGTCTTTAGTTTGAAAAATAAATAGTGTAAATTATTATGAAAAATTTAAAGTTAAAAATGATGTTCAAGTAAGTTTTATTCCAGCTGGACATTTACCAGGTTCTTCTCAAGCAATTTTAAAAATAAAAGTATGAAAAAATAAATTTATAAATATTTGATTTTCTGGTGATTTGTGAAAGATTAAAAATCCTGCTATCTGGGGAACTCCTGAAATTTCGAAAGAAAAGCTTGATATGTATATGGTAGAGTCTACTTATGCTTGAAGACATCATCCTGAAATTAATGAACAAGAAAATAAATTAATAGAAGAAATTAACAAAACCATAAAAAAATGATGAAAAATAATAATACCTGTATTTATGCAATGAAGAGCACAAGAAGTTGCATTATTTCTAAAAAATCTAATTGATAATTGAAAAATACCAGAAATACCTGTTTTTTATCATTCAGAAAACATTGAAAATATAAATAACATTTATTCTAGATACTTACCAAAACATTTTGGTGTTCTAATAAAATGAAATACTATAAGAAAAGCTAAAACAGGAAAGTGAAAACATGCAAAACTAAATTTCAAAAACTATAAAAAATCAGCTATATTATTAGCAAGTGGAGGTATGATAAGCTGATGAAGTATTTTAAATTATTTAGAATATTTACAAGATTCTAAAAATCTTTTCATTTCTATGTGATATCAAGCTCTTTGAACATTATGAAATGAAATCTTTTATCAAAAAAAAGAAAAAATAGAAATTCCAAGTGAAGGTAAAATACAAATAAATGCAAATCTAATGTCTTTTAAGTGATTTTCAGGACATGCTGATGAACAAGATTTACTACAACTTATTTCTCAAATATCTTTTTCAAAAGATGCAAAAGTTATTATAAATCACGGAGAAAAATCTCCTGAACAATTAACTTTTTGATTAGCAATTAAATGAATAATTTGAAGAACAAAAGAAGTATTATTTGCAGATTTTAATGAAAAATTATATAAAAAATAATATTCCAAAAAAAGACTTTAAAATTGGTTAATAAAAGTTATATTAAGAAAATATTTTATTTAATAAAATTTAGACAATAGTATGAATAAAGGTAATATAACAGCTATTCACTGAGTAGTAGTAGAAATGAAATTTGATAAAGTTCCTTGAATCTATGAAGCAGTTGAAGTTGTAAACAAAAATTCTAGTTGAGATAAAGTAGTAATAGAAGTTTTACAACAATTATGATGATGAACTGTAAGATGAATATCTATGGAATCTACAGATGGATTGAGAAAATGAGATGAAGTGATAGCTCAAGGTAGTGCTATCAAAGTTCCTGTATGACCAGAAGTATTAGGTCATATTTTCAATGTATTGTGAGATACTATAGATGATACTTGAGCTTTAACAACAAAAATGAAAAGTCCTATTCATAGACCTGCTCCAGAATTTAAAGATCTTTCTACAAAACCTGAAATTCTTGAAACTTGAATCAAAGTTGTAGATTTCTTAGCTCCTATGCTTAAATGATGAAAAACTTGATTGTTTGGTTGAGCATGAGTAGGTAAAACTGTAATTATGCAAGAACTTATTCATAATATTGCATCTGCTCATTCATGAGTATCTGTAGTTGCATGAGTTTGAGAAAGAACAAGAGAGTGAAAAGATTTATTTTTAGAAATGGATGAATCTTGAGTATTAGAAAAAACTGCTATGGTTTATGGTCAAATGAATGAATCTCCTGGTCCTAGATCTAGAGTTGCTCTTACATGACTTACTATGGCTGAATATTTTAGAGATGAAGAATGAAAAGATGTATTACTTTTTGTAGATAATATCTTTAGATTTACACAAGCTGGTAGTGAAGTTTCAGCACTTTTGGGTAGGACGCCATCTGCAGTATGATATCAACCAACTTTAGCTACTGAAATGGCTGAATTACAAGAAAGAATTACTTCTACAAACAAAGGTTCTATTACATCTGTTCAAGCTGTTTATGTTCCAGCCGATGATCTTACAGATCCAGCTCCTGCTACAACATTTGCACATTTGGATAGTACTATTGTGTTAAATAGATCAATTGCTGAAAAAGGTATCTACCCTGCTGTAGATCCATTAGATAGTAAATCTTCTTTGTTAAATCCTGAAATCTTATGAGAAGAACATTACAATGTTGCAAAAGACATTCAAAAAATATTACAAAAATATAAAGAATTACAAGATATCATTGCTATTCTTGGTATGGAAGAACTTTCTTATGAAGATAAATTAACTGTTTATAGAGCAAGAAAAATTGAAAAATTCTTATCACAACCTTTCTTTGTAGCTGAACAATTTACTTGAACTCCTTGAGTTTATGTTCCACTTTCAGAAACAATTAGATGATTTTCTATGATTATTTCATGAGAGTTAGATGATGTTCCTGAAAATATGTTCTTATACAAAGGTAGCATAGATGAAGTTCTTAAAAAATTTGAAGAAAGTAAAAATAAATAATAATTAATTTAATTAAATTCGGACTTAAAGCACAAAAAGTCCGGATTTTTTATTATATTCCAAAAATTTGCCAAAAAAAGAAAAATCATTATTATAAATGCATATATTTTATTAGTTAGTTAATTTTAAAATGATAAATAATTTAAGAAATATAAGTGATATGGCCAATATACTAGAAGATGATAAAAGTATAAAAATATTTTCTAGGATATTTAATTTTATAGGATTACAAGATTTGAATAATTTAAATGATATTATAAATGAAAATATTAATTATTTAACTTCCCCAAAAGGTATCTCGAATTTAAAAATACTTATGGAACAAGATTGAGAGAAATACTATCCTATTTTGTGGAGCATATTTTCTGTATCATCAAAAAAGAAAAATTATGAATTATCCAATCTATTTACAGAAAGTGATGAGATAATAAATAAACTTATTAAGTTAAATTGAGATCTTAAATGAGAGAAACTTTTGAAAGATGAGAAACTTTCAGAAAAAGAACAAACTATCCAATTACTAGAAAATGAAAATGAAATTTTACAAGAAGAGTCAAGATATTTAAGACCGAGTGCAAAAGCATATTCTGATATATTAGAAACATTAATAGAAAATAATTTAATAGAAAAATGAGAAAATACTCAAGAAATTATAGAATGAATTATAAAAACAAATAATGCTCTTATGGAATATAACAAATGGTTAAAAAAGAAATGAATAATTTCAAAAAAAGAAAATGGATGACATGATTTAAGTCCAAAAACCAGAATAATATTGGATGAATTAAATAATGCTGAAGAAAAAAGTTTATCAAAAGATTTAGATCAAAACACACAAAAAGAAGTTTTTGAAACTTTTTGTAATAATCCTATTGTAAAATATCATGAACAAGTAGAAAAAGTATTTATTCCTGGTAAATGAGAAGAAACACATAAAGTAAAAGAATACGAATTTAAACCAATAGAAAAAAAAGAAAATGAAAATGGCAGGTCAGAACTTATTAAAGATGAAAACTCAGAAATCTTTGCAGATATTACTTGAGAATTTCTTGTAGTAATAGATAAATTAAAATGAGAAAAAAAAGAAAAAGACACACAAATAGAAGAATTAAAAAATAATTTAGAGAAAAATAAAATAGAATTACAAACTCAAGCTGAAGAAATAGAAAGATTAAAACAAAAATTAGAAAACATGAAAAAAAATAGCTGAGGAACAACTACCCCGGCACATATAATGAAAAAAGCACAT
>WFMP01000138.1 GCA_015489035.1 Candidatus Altimarinota bacterium | reverse complement strand
TTTTTAATAGCGTTTGGATATTCACCCATAGTTATAAAAGTCTTTGTAGCAACAGCACCTATTAAATCACTACCCTCACTAGCTCTCTGTCTAACAACGATAATACATCTCTTGTTTGGATTAGCATTTGAAGCAAGTCTTAAATCAACTCTATCCTCTTTTTTATTTGCTGGTCTTGTTTTACCAACATAACAACCATCTATCTCAACTACACCCTCTAGTTTTATATCATCTTGATTATCCATAAGTGCAGCACGAAGTTTATGAATTAAAACAAAAGCAGTTTTATATTGACATCCTAATGCTCTTGACATTTGAAGTGCTGAAATACCCTTTACAGCATTTACAAAAATAATAGTCGCTAAAAGATAGTTACGAAGTTCTAATTTATGAGATGCGAAGATAGTGCCACTTGTAACAGTATATTGTTTTCTACATGCTTTGCACTTATATCTTCTTACAGGTTTACCTGATGGTGTGTGAGTGTTGATAACATAAGATTCAGTACAACCACAATGAGAACATACTGGCTCACCATCTGTATCACTCCATCTTAAAGACTCAAACACTTCTCTAGCCTCATCTTCGCTCATTCGTGCTACTTCTAACTCTGAGATTGTTCTTGCTTTTGCTGATAAGAGGAAGTGTTGTGACATTTTTTAGTCCTTTGTTGTTATTTATGTAGTAATTATACATAAATGTGTATAATATAAAGCTTAAATTAGATATTTTAATGTATTATATATCTAATTATATGTAATATAATGATATTAATATGTTTATAATTAAGTTTTACTAAAGTGAATTTATAGTAAAGTATGCTTATGGAATTAAAAAATATAATAAATAGAACACATAGTCTTATTGAAGCAAAAGAGATGAAAAAAATATCTCAAAGTAATATGGCTAAAAAGATAGGTGTATCTTCAAGAACTTATACAGAATATACAAGAGGTACTAACGAGCCACTTGCAATGAAAGCACTCCTTAGTCTGTTAAATCATTTAAATGATGATGAGATTGTTAAGGTTGTTCGGATGTGGGAAGATGCTATAAATGAAATAAAGGTAAGCAAATGACAAAAAATGAAAAGAAATTCTGGGATATATTAACAAATTTATTTGTAGGTGCAGAGGTTAAAGGAAAATCTGGATTTATTAGTTTAATGAGAGCTAAACAAAACTACTTCAAAAAAGTAGAAAAAGAGTTATTTTCCCATATTGATAATATTACAAAAGATAATCAAGATTTTAAAGAGGAACTATATGACAAATTATATAGTTTTTTCCATAGATACTTTAGTGAATCTGGTTCAATTTACTACAATTATACACCTTTATTTTACAACATCTACACAAAGGCTTATGAAAATAATAAACCAAATATAGAAACAACTTATTCAACAGATTATGAGCAAATAATATCAAATAAACAAGATACATCGCTATTTTATAAAACACAGATGCTTTACTATGTAAAATCAGATAAAATTTTTAAAGATTTAGAAATAGAGATAGAAAAATACAAATATATCTTTGATGTATCAGATATGCAAGGAAAAAGTGCAAATGAGAAAAAAGAGTTAGTTTATATATTGGAAAAAATAGAAGATAAAAGTTTTTATTTTAGTGTAAATTACTCTATTCGTGGTAAAAAAACTAAAATAGCAGATATGTTAAAAGTTGCTAAGAAACAAAATATATCTATTAAAGAAGAAGATCTTAAAAAAGCTTTTCGAGTGTTTGAGAGACAAGTAAACATCGACTATTTTATCAACAAAGATGCTAAAAAATTTTTAACTGAGCAACTTGATATGTGGATATATCAGTATATGTTTAGCCAAGAAGCCGACTTTGATATGGAGAGATTTGAGCAAATAAAAAACATTAAAGCTACAGCACTTAAACTCATAGATTTTATATCTCAGTTTGAAAATGAACTTGTAAAGATTTGGAATAAACCAAGATTTGTAATAAATAGCAATATTGTAGTAAGCATGGATAAGCTACAAGATAAAGAGTTTGATATAGAAAGAATTAAAACTCATAGAGGTTATGCAGAACAACAAGATGAGTGGAAAGAGTTAGGCATAATAGCAGATGATGGACTTATAGAAAATCCACACTTACCAATAGATACAAAATATTTCAAAGATTTACAAGAGGAGATAGAAGAACTTTTTGAAGAAGATGAGTTTGATGGACTTTTGATAAAAAGTGAAAACTATCAAGCACTTAATACAATATTGCCAAGATATAAAGGTTTAGTTGATTTAACCTACATAGACCCTCCATTTAATACAGGTGATGATTTTGCATATATAGATAAGTTTCAAGATAGTACATGGCTTAGTTTGATGGAAAATAGGCTTGAACTTGCAAAAGATTTGATGAGTAAAAAAGGAAGTTTTTATTTACATTTAGATTATAGAGCAAATTTTTTAGGTAGGCATTTAATGGATAATTTATTTGGAAAAAATAATTTGTTAAATGAAATAATCTATGGTTACAGAATACAAGGTATCAAACGAAATGCGTATGCTAATAAGCATGACACTATATATATTTACACAAAAACAAATCCAGATACTAATATCCATATATTCAATGTTGAAAAAGAAAAACAAATCTATCAAAAACCATTTATAGATGTAGTTACTGTTAAGCCCAATTTATTAAAAGTTAGTGATAAAGATTTGAAAACATTACAGAAATGTTTAGATAGTAAAATGGCATTTCCTGATAGATATAAAGATAAATTATTTAACTCGTATTATGCTGAAACTTTTATAAGAGACATATGGGATCATGATGATACAAAACCATTAATAAGTGGAGCAAAAGAATATTCACAATTTCAAACACAAAAATCAGAGGGATTACTAAAGAGAGTAATTACAAATTCATCTAACATGCAATCTATTATTATGGATTATCATTCTGGAAGCGGTACTACAATAGCTACTGCACAGAAATTAGGTAGAAAATGGTTAGGTATAGAAATGGGTGACCATATTAACACATTTTATGAAGATGTTGTGGAGATAGAAACAAAAGATATTGATAGTATAGAAAAATTCAAAATTATTGATATTATTGAAACAAGAAAAACTAAATCAGTAGTCAAGGTATTAAAAACTGGTATTAATGGAAGAATGAAAGAAATTATTGCAGGGCAAGGTAAACACGAACCATGTGGTATTAGTAAAGATGTAGATTATCAAGGTGGAGGACTATTCAAATACTATGAACTTGAACAATACGAACAAATTCTAAGAAAGCTAAAATATACTGATGTACCAGATGGATGGCTTAAAGATTTACATTCAGAAGATATAAAAGATTGTTTTTTGTTTGATTCTAAGTTATCAGATGCATTAGATACTACTACTGATAATTACAAGATAGATGTATCAAAACTTTATGAAAATATTGACTTAAAAGAGACTATACACAACTTGACAGGTAAAAGACCTAGTGAGATTACAGATGATAGAGTAACTTTTAAAGATGGCACGAGTTACCCACTTATGCAGATTTTAAAACCTTTGTTGATTTGGTAGTGTATGATGGCTAAACAAAAAAAACTAATAGATAAACATAATTATAAAATAGTTTTACAACAACTAGCAGAAACAGAGTTTTTAGATGCAAGTATTGAAGAGTTTGATATAAAAAGCTTTTCAGATGATAAAGAGATGTTTGAGTATCAACAAGAGGCTTTAACTAATGCTTTAAGAGTTTTAATAAATTATTATGATACTTATAGTGCAGATAAGCAAAAATTCTATACAGATGCTTATCTCAAATACCCACATGCAAATCTTGATTTTGCAAAACCTACCGAGATGATAACTGATAATTATCAAACAACAGGTAAAAGAGTAGAGTTTTTTCATTTTATAAATCGTATGAGTTTTTGGATGACTATGGGGAGCGGTAAAACGATAGTTATCATAAAACTTATAGAGCTTCTTGATAAAGCTATGGAATTGAAAATAATTCCACGAAAAAATATTATGTTTTTTACTGCTAATGAGGGATTGCTTGATAGATTTAAAAAAGAGGTTGATGAGTATAATCTTTTACAAACAAAAAAAATAGACACTATAAGTCTAAAAGAGTATGAAAGTCGTGAAAAATATGGGAGTTTACTAGATTCTCAAAATATTAAACTTTATACTTATCGTGCTGATTTGATGGCAGAAGATACAAAAGAAAATATCCTTGATTATAGAGATTGTCTTGATGGTGGAAATAACTATGTAATTCTTGATGAAGCACATAAAGGAGATAAACAAGATTCAAAACGACAAAATATATTTTCAATACTCTCTAAAAATGGTTTTTTATTTAATTTTTCTGCAACTTTTACAGATGAAAGAGATATAGTAACTACTGTTTACAATCTTAATCAAGCAGTATGGGTAAAAAAAGGGTATGGTAAAAAACTTTTTTTGCTAGACAATGACCTAAAAGCATTTAAAGAAAAAACAGACCTAAACGATAATGAAAAACAAAAATCACTTATAAAATCATTTATTCTTTTAACATTTGCAAAAAAACATAAAAAAAATATAGATAAAGCATATCATGAGCCTATGATGGTAGTTTTTACTAATTCTGTAAATACTACTGATGCAGATGCTAAACTCTTTTTTAGACAAGTTAATAGCTTAGCACAATCAGATGATGTAACTATCTTTAACGAAGCAAAAAAAGAGATACTAGATGAGTTTAAAAAAACATCTTATCTTGTTACAGATGAAAATGGAGACGGTGTAAGTGAGTTTGCAGACCAAATAAAAGAGATAGAATTTGAGGAGATGAAAGTTCTTATATTTCATCACTCAAAAGGTAATATTGAAGCTGTTATCAACCCTAAAGAAAAAAGTGAAATTGCTTTTAAACTTGATAGTGCAGATAAACCATTTGGCTTATTAAAAATTGGAGATACTACAAGTTGGAAAAATGATGAATTAGTAGATATTAAAACAACAGATACTTTTAAAGATGATAGTTATTTTAAAACTCTTGATGATAGTAGTATTAATATTCTTATAGGCAGTAGAAGTTTTTATGAGGGTTGGGACACGACAAGACCAAATATAATGCTATTTTTAAATATCGGTATGGATAAAGATGCTAAAAAGTTTGTTACTCAGTCAATAGGTCGTGGGATGAGAGTTGAGAGTGTAGATGGTAATAGACAGAGGTTAAGCTATATTAATACACCAGATAAAGCTAAGTTACAAAATGATGCAAAAGCACTAGAAACACTCTTTATAATCTCTACAAACAAAGATGCTATAGAACACATAGTACAATGGCAAGAGGAACAAAATAAAGGTATTGATTGGCATGAAGTAGCTTTAAAAAAGAATTGTTGTGAAGATAAAAGTTTATTTATTCCAAAGTATAAAAAACAAAAAAAATCATCAGATACAATTTCAAAAACTAAAAGCTTTAAGCTAAGTCAAGCTAATAAAAATGAACTACAAGCCTATGTAAAAAATCTACCACAAGAGATATTTTCACTCAAACACAATTTTTACAATAAAAAAGAGTATGAATTATTTTATAAACTTGTTATATCAAATAATAATCTTAATATAGATAATAATATTCACTATAAATCACTTGATTTTATGTTAGAGAAGCTTAAAAAAAGACTTTATGTAGATATAAGTAATATAGATAAATTTGAATTATTGCAAGATGAAATAGTACATTTTAAAAAGATTAAAGTAAGAGATGATAAAAAAGATGAATTTTTAGAGTGTGTTGATAGGGTTGGTAAACTTCAAAATTTAACTGATGAAGAAGTTTTTAAGATTGCAAAAGAGGAAGAAATTAGTTTATTAACAGCAGTTCAACAGTATCAAAAAACTGAAATTATGTATGACAATGCTAAATTTATGAATTTAAAATCACACTATTATAAGCCTGTAATAAGTGATGAAAATAGTGATTGGATTAAGAATATCATCACCGTTCCAAGTGAAGTAAAGTTTATTGAAGAGTTAAGTTCAATAACTAACAAATTAGATGAAATGTTTGATTGGTGGAAATTTAGTAAACTTAATGAACACTATGATAAAGATATTTATATCCCATATATAGAGGATGGAATAGAAAAACCATTTTATCCAGACTTTATATTTTGGTTACAAAAAGATAATAAGCAAACAATAGTATTTATAGACCCTAAAGGAAATAAGCATACTGATTATGAGCATAAAGTTGATGGTTATAAAGAACTCTTTGAACAAGAGGGCTTTTTAAAACATTTTAAGGAACAAAATAATGATATTGAGGTTAAATTGACTTTATATAAAACTAGCAATAAAAATGTTGGTAAACTTTATGAAAGATTCTGGATTGAACAAAATAATTTAAAAGATTTTTTTCAAACTTTGAAATAAAAGATGAAAGACCAAAACCAACTAAAGCTAACCTACAACCAAACAAGTGGTAAAATATGCCTAGAAACATACGATGAGGGCTTCTTTAATCAAGAGATAGATATTACCTCAGAAGTTGTAGAGCTTGTCGTAGAGAAGCTATTTAACGATATGGGATGTCCTGCAAATGGTGGAGTGTTAGAACTCACGAGAAAGCAAGATAAGAGAGATAATATAGTCAAGGTTATTGGAGAGATAAAATGACAAATGACAAATCAAAATATTTTAAGTGTTCAGTTTCAAATGTAGAAAATGGATTTGATGTAGGTAGAGTATGTTTTATAGGCTTTACAAATGCTATAACACTAGATGAGGCACGAGAATATGTATTTATTGAAAATATAAAGTATGATAATTTACACATTGTAGTTGATCGTGTACTTGATAAAAAAATTGATACATTTGTAAATATTCAAGTTAATCAAAGCAAATTAGAAAAATACTCATTAAGCCGATTAACACTTGAAGAGCTATTTGAAGAGCTACAAAATCAAAAATCAAAAAGAGAGAAATATAGTCAAGAGTTGCAATTTGATATGTTATCTAATTGTGACTGGTGCATTCAAAATATAGAATATGAAATTAACAAAAGGATTATTAAATGAACTTAACAAGAACGAAGAGTTATTCAAGAGAGAGTATTTGGACGAAAATAGACGATTTTCAGATGGAGAACGATATAGTCAAATATCGCAAACTGCTCAAAGAGGACGAAGTGGCGTTCAGGAATTATCAGATGAGCAAAGCGGAGATGGCATTAGACAAGATGAATACTCTGATGGATCAGGGATATTACGAACACGAAGCTTGGGAGATAGTGAGCAAAGAGATAGTTTATCGCTGGTAATTAGGAAGTAATAGTATGATAGAACAAGAATACATT
>WFMP01000137.1 GCA_015489035.1 Candidatus Altimarinota bacterium | reverse complement strand
CCCTTGTTAATATAAACAAAACTTGTAATAACCATAGGTGTTCTTCAAGTATGTTCAGTTGAAAATGTTTCAATCTTCTTTTTCATTTCTTTTAATACATCTTTTACATTTATATCTTCAGATTTAATTCATTTTTTTATTATTCATCTAATTATCTTTTGATATTCACTTCTTGCAAAATCTACTATAAGAGTATGGATTTTTTTAACCTCTGAACTATAAACAAATCATCTTGATTCAATTTGTATATTTCCAACAATATCTTTTGAATTTGTATCAATTTTATAAGTTATAATTAATACACCATCGTGAGCCATTATTTTTCTAGCTTGAACAACATATTCTCAAGATAGATGTCATTGTCATTTACCATCTATAAGTATAGTATTTAATTTAATTCTTTCATCTGAAAGTTTAACTCAGTTTTCATACATTTCTATCACTGTTCCATTTTCATTTGGCATCAATATCTTTTCTTCATCCCATCCTAGGTCAAGAGCTAATTTCTTATGAGCATATCTATGAAATGCAGTCATATAGAAAGGTAATACATATTCTCCATTTACTAAATTTAAGAATAATTTATGATCTTCTGCTCAACCATGTCCAGATGTATGTATATCTATATCATTATTTGTAATAAGGTTTATGTCTTTTTGAACTAATTTGTCCATCATAGAATGAGTTTGTAGTTCATTTCAAGGTATAATTGAAGCACTCATCATAACAGTATCTCATTTTCTAAGTTGAATTTGAGGATGATCATGTTTAGACATTCTATTTAAAGCAGAGAATTCTTCTCATTGAGCTCAAGTAGATATTATCATAACTCTATCATCAGGCATTTGTTCTACAGATTGATCAAGTTTTCTTATCATTCATCTTGGAACTTTTATATATCATAATTCTTGACAAATTTCTACATTATTTACCATACTTCTACCTGCCAAAAATACAACTCTATTATTTTGTATAGCTACATTTATAAGTTGCATAATTCTACCTACATTCGAAGCAAAAGTAGCAAGTATAATTCTTCATTTGATATTTTTAATAGTCCTTTCTAAATTTATTCAAATTTCTTTTTCACTTTTGGGTGTTGATCTACTAGCTGTTCATAAACTATCTCAAATATATAATTTCACTCATTCATTACCTATTCTAGCAATTTTACTTAAATCTGCTGGTTTATCTATAGCAGGAGAAAAATCTACTTTAAAATCTGCTGTATTAAATATAAGTCATTTTGGTGTATGAATAGCCATAGCCATTGTTTCTGGAATATTATGATTTACATGAACAAATTCTATAGTAAATACTCATAATTTTAGAATATCAATATCTGGATCTACTATTTTATATTTAATTTTTTTTATTTGTTCTCTATTTTGAAAAGATTTTTTAACAATTCATAAAGTTAATGGAGTAGTATAAACAGTTGGCCATTCTAACTCTGGTAAAATATCTCTTAATGCTCATATATGATCTAAATGTCCATGAGTAAGTAATATTCATCTTAATTTATGTAAATTCTTTTTTACATAACTAATATCTGGTATAATATAATCTACTCATAAAGTATCTTCATCAGCTGCAAATTCCATACCTGCATCTATTATGATCATATCATTTTCATATTCGATAAGTAAGCATTGTCATACTTGCTCAAGTCACATCAAAGACATGATTCTTACTGGCTTTTCTCAAGGCAATATTTTGAAATCATTTTCTTCTTCAGTAGGTTTTTTAATAGATTTTTTTACTATTTTTCTTTGAACTATAAAAGTTTTTTCAGTTTTAGGTTCTAAAGTTTTTTCTGTAGTTTTTTCTTCAGAAACTGTTGATTTTTTAAATTTACTTAGTAATCTTTCTCCTAAAGATTGTCCTTTGTTTTCTTCTTGAAAAGAAGCTTGACTAAATTCATTTGTCATGTTTTTATAATATATTATTTAAAATAAAATGTTTACAAACCTTAAATTAAAGGCTTTAGATGATAATGTTCCTATTATTAAACCTGAAGCTGAACAAATTCTAATAAAAGAATTAAGAAACAAAAGACCCAAAAATGTAGTAGAAATTTGAACAGCTATTTGATATTCAAGTTTGATAATTTGAAACACTATAGATGAATGGAATTGAAAATTAACTACTTTTGAAGTTTCATATCCTTCTTATATTCAGGCTATACAGAATTTTTATAGTTTCAAGCAATTTAATATTACAGCATACAATGTTGATCCACTTTTAATAAAATTAGAAAAAATATTCACAGAAAAAATAGACTTTTTATTTATTGATGCAGTAATGAAATTATATTTAGATTTTTATCTTAAATTTCAGGATTTGCTTGAAAATAATTGTGTAGTATTAGCTGACAATGTAGTAAAGTTCAAATCCAAATCTTTGTCATTATATGAATTTTTAAATAAAAATCAAATTGAATATCAGATTTTTGAAGTTCCACCAAATGATGGAATGATGAAATGGATAGAATAATGTGATTTTAAAAATTAATAAAATATAAAATGTATGATAAATTAACAAAAGTATTTCTAGAGAAAAACAAACAAATTAATCTTTCAGCTATAAGAGATGAACAATGAGTTCAAACTAAACATATTAAAGATTCGTTAGTTGGATTACAAATAATTGAAAAATTAATTTTAAGTCCGGACTCTAAAAAAAAAACTGAGTCCGGACTTATTAAAGTTGTTGATGTAGGAACTGGAAGTTGATTTCCACTTTTACCGTTAGTTATAGAAAAACCTGAATGGAATTTTGTATGAATAGATTCTGTAAAAAAGAAAGTAGTTGCTGTAAATGAGATAATCAAAGATTTATGACTGAAAAATGTAGAAGTTGTTTGGACTAGGGCAGAGGAATACAAAGAAAAACAATTTGACATTATGACTGCAAGGGCAGTAGCTTACATAGATAAATTACTTAAATTTACCAAACATCTTGTAAAAAAATGATGATATTTTGTTTTGTATAAATTAGATTCTGAGGAAGAATACAAAGATATTTTGAAAAATTGTAAAAAATATAATTTAAAATTAATAAAAAAACATCCTTACAAACTTTTTGATGGAGATATTGCAAGGATGGTTTATGTTTTACAAAAATAATAAATTAAAAATATTAACTTATGGTTAACTTGTTCTCCTTTAGATATTTTAAAAAATTTTGATTTTTATTTTCTTCTTTATTTATGAAACTATCTAAATTAACTTTTCTCTCTGTGAAATCGTAAAATCAAATTTGTATAAAACAATTTATATTATTATTTAAGAAAGACATTAAATCTTTGTAAATCTCTGGATTATCTGGATTTGTTTGAATTTGTTTTTCAAAACTTTTGATATATTTTTTGTGAATTGATGAGATTTTATCATTATTTTTTAGTTTATAAATAATTCATCAAGCTAGTATTTTTGTAAATTCTTTGATATCTTTTGTTTCAAGTGGTTTTGTAGTATCTATATTGAATTGTTTTCCTATTTTTTCATCACTTCTACTAAAGGTAAGATTATCTGCATGGTAAAATCAAAGACTTCCGAAATAACTTAATAAGAATTTTTCATTTACATCTTTTGTATCTTTTCATTCAATAATATTATCATCAATACCGTTTTTTGCAAAAGGGTTTCTCATTTTTACTAATCATCATTGATTTTGATAATCAAAACTTATATTTTGAGAATTTTGATTAAATATCTCTGCTGTAGTATTCGTATTTTTTGGATTAAATTGTGTGTCTGCAAATTTAGAATTTGATTTATGTGATGGAGTATTTTTATCTAAGTTTATTCCATTTTTTTGAGCTTGTTCTTTTAGTTTTTGTTTTTCTTCAGCATCTAAGTATGTAGAATAATATAATTCATGGTAAATTTCTTGTTGTTCGTCTTTTGTGTAAAATCAACTATTTGCTCCTTCTGCTTTAATTTCTGCTTGTTCTTTTAATAATTCCTTTCAGCCTGATGTTAATTTTAAAGCTTTATTTTTAGCTTCTTTAATTTCTTTAGTAGTTAGATGTTTTGAATTTAAAACTGCATTGATT
>WFMP01000136.1 GCA_015489035.1 Candidatus Altimarinota bacterium | reverse complement strand
GTTCTTACAAGATTTTCTATTTTATCACTCATTTTTATAACTCCTACTTTTGTATTCAAAACAGCTTTTACGAGTTCTTCTAAATTTTCAATAACTTCTCCATCATAATCTATTTTGTCTAATTTATAAAAGATTTCTGGTGCATCATAATTTTCTTTTATATTTTTTACTAGTAAATCTAGCTTTTTATCTAAATTATCATCAGAAAAAACTATTGCTTCTAATTCTTTTGGAATAGCATTATCTGCTACACCAGCTTGTAAATAAGCTAAATCTATATTAGTTTGACTTAAAAATTCAAAAAAACTATAAATAGCATTTCATCTATTTTTATCTATTTCTACACCTGAATGTCCTCATTTCATTCATCATAAAACTATTTTATAAGATTTTTTATAATTAGATTTTTTTGTATCAAACTTTTTTGAAATATCTATTCTTACTCATCCAGCTGAACTAACACATATTTCTCACAAATCCTCTGTATCAACATTTATAAGTTTTTTTCATTTTAGCAAAGAACTATCCAAGTTTAAAGCTCCAATAAGTCCAACTTCTTCTGATGAAGTTATCAAAAGTTCAAGTGGTGGATGATTTTCATTTTCAGCTAAATACATAGCCATAGCCAAACCTAATCCATTATCTGCTCACAAAGTAGTTTTATCAGCAGTAATAGCATTTCAGCTTTTAATTATTTTTATTGGATCTGCTTCAAAATTATGATTTGAATCTTTATCTTTTACACACACCATATCCATATGTCATTGCAAAATAATCGGATTTTCATTTTCTCTTCATTTTGTTCAAGAAACATAAATTACTATATTTCAAGCTTCATCTGTTTTATAATTAAAACTTTTTTCTTCAGCCCGACTTTTTAAAAAGTTCCTAATTTTATTTTCATGAAAAGAACATCTTGGCACAGATGCTATTTTTTCAAAGTTTTCTAGTATTTTTGTTAACATAATTATTGTTTAAATTTATAAATATTTTAATTTACTATATTTTATTTAAATATCTTAATAAACTATAACTTTTTCATTTGTGAAATTTTTCATTCATCTTTCTCAAAGTTCTCTACCATATCCACTATCTTTCACTCAACCATAAGGTAAAAATGGATAAGATGTAGGTATTTTATTCAAAAAAACACTTCCAGATTCTATCATTTTACTATATTTTTCAAATTTTTCTTTGCTATCTGTAATAATTGCACTAGTAAGTCCATATTTTGAATTATTTGCCAAAGCTATAGCTTCTTGTTCATCTTTTGCTTTTATTATTGGAGCTACAGGTCAAAAAGTCTCTTCTTCAAAAACTTTCATTCAAGGTTTTACATCTACTAAAATTGTTGGAGCAAAATAAAATCATTTTCTATCTAATCTTTTTCATCATAAAACTAATTTAGCTCATTGTTTTACACTTTCAAAAACTATATTTTCAAGTTCATCAAGCATACTTTCTTTTGCTAAAGGTCATACTTGAGTATCTTTATCAAATGGATCTCATATTTTTAATTCACTCATTGCTTTTGTAAACTTTTCTATAAATTCATCATAATATTTTTCCAAGATTATAAATCTTTTACTACTATTACATTTTTGACCACAAGATGACATTCTTCATTTTAAAGCTAAAGATACTATCTCATCAATATTTTTTGTATCTAACAAAATAAAAGGATCAAGTCATCATAATTCTAAAATTGAAGGTTTTAAATATTTTCAAGCTAATGACCCTACTACTCTACCTGCATTTTCTCATCAAGTAATATTTGTTCATTTTATTCTAAAATCTCAAATTATTTTTTCTGTTAAACTAGTAGATATTTGTAAATTTTGATAAACTCATTTTGGAAAACCTGCCTGTAAAAATAATTCTTCTATTTTTCTTGCAACTTGTGGAACATTACTCGCATGTTTTGATAAAACCACATTTCAAGCTAAAATATTTGGAACTGCATTTCTAAAAACTTGATTATAAGGAAAATTCCATGGACTAATTGTAAAAATTACTCCTAAAGGCTCATAAATTTTCTTTCATTGTAATCATCATTCATTAAATTCTATATCTGCTAACCATTTTTCAGCATGTTCAGCAAAATAAGTAGTTCAAGAAGCACTTTTACTTACATCTCACAAAGCTCAAGAAAAAATCATTCACATTTCTATAGTATTCAATTTTGCTAATTCTTCCTGTTGTTCAAGCATTATTTTTACTAAATTTAAAAAAAGTTGTTTCTTCTCAGAAATAGAAGTTTGTGACCAACTTTGAAAACACTCATTAGCAAGTTTTATTTTTTCTTCTAATTCATTTTCAGAAATATATTCATAATTTTCAATAACTTCTCAGTTTGATGGATTAATTGTTTTTGGCATTTTAAAATAATTAAGAATAAATTTAAAATTATAATAATCATATCAAAATAAAAACCAAGTTCAGTTTTTTTATAAAACCTCTTTATATTTAAGTAAAAATACATATAAATACACTATATTTTAAATATTAACTTAAATAAATGGATTATAATTTAGAAACAGTTGTAAGTTGGGCAAAAAGAAAATGATTTGTTTATCCAGGTTCTGATATTTATGGATGATTGGCAAATGCTTGGGATTTAGGTCCTTATGGAACTATGTTAAGAAAAAATATATTGGATAGTTGGTATCAAACTTTTACTCAAAGAAGATCTGATATTATTCCTTTGGATGCTGCTATTTTGATGAATGTAAAAACTTGGGAAGCAAGTGGACATTTATCGAATTTTTCTGATCCTCTTGTAGATGATAAAAATACAGGTGAAAGATTTAGAGTTGATAAAATTATCGAAGATGTAATTGAAAAATTTAGAAAAAATAAATCTGAAGAAGAAATAATAAATCAATTAAAAGAAGAATTTTGAGTAGATAATACTGTTCCTGAAAGTTGGACTTTTGAACAAATGAAAGCTTTTATAGAAAAATATGTATCAAAAAATCCAAATAATTGAAAAGAAGCAAATTGGACTGATATTAGAAAATTTAATCTTATGTTCAAAACTTTTCAATGAGTTACAGAAGATAACACTGCTACAATTTATTTAAGACCTGAAACTGCTCAAGGTATCTTTGTAAATTTCAAAAATATTTTGGATACTATGAGAGTCAAAATTCCTTTTGGTATTTCTCAAGTAGGTAAAAGTTTTAGAAATGAAATTACTCCATGAAATTTCTTATTTAGGGTAAGAGAATTTGAACAAATGGAAATAGAATACTTTGTAGAACCTGAAAAAGATGCTTTTTATTTTGAAAGATGGAAAGAAGATTGTTGGGCTTGGTGGACAGAAACTCTTTGAATTAACAAAGAAAAATTAAGATTTAGAGATCATGAAGAAGATGAATTATCACATTACAGTAAAGGAACTACAGATGTTGAATATAAATTTCCTTGGTGATGGGGTGAATTACAAGGTATTGCTAGAAGATGAGATTATGATTTAACACAACATCAAAAACACTCTCTTGTAAATATGCAATATACAGATCCAAAAACTGGACATAGATTTATACCTTGGGTTATAGAACCATCTTGGGGACTTACAAGAGCAATTGCTACTGCTATGATAGATTCTTATGATGAAGAAAAATATACAGATCCAAAATGAAATGAACAAACAAGAATAGTTTCAAGATTTCACAAAAATATAGCTCCTATCAAATTTGCAATTTTACCACTTATGGAGAAAAAACAAGAATTAGTAGATATTGCAGACAAAATATTCTTAGATTTATCAAAAGAATTTATGTGTGAATATGATGGAAAATGAAATATTGGTAAAAGATACAGAAGACAAGATGAAATCTGAACACCTTTCTGTGTAACAATAGACTTCGATACATTAGAAGATAACACAGTTACAGTAAGAGATAGAGATAGTATGAATCAAATAAGAGTAAAAATTAAAGATTTAAGAGATGTTTATGAAAATAGTGAAAAATATTTTAACTAAAATAATAGTCCACTTTTTTAAAGTTGCTTCTTTATAAATTAATAATTTAATATGAAAAATAATTATACTATAT
>WFMP01000135.1 GCA_015489035.1 Candidatus Altimarinota bacterium | reverse complement strand
TCATCATCTAAATTTTTAAAAAATAATTTAAGTTTAAATTTTTTATCTTCTTTTAACATTTTATATCCTTTGCAAAGCTTGTTGTTTCTTAATGCAGTTATCACAACAGCTTTTTTTCGTGTTTGCTTCCTATTACTACATTACATATCTTACATCTTAATGCAAAATAATTCACAAAGTTCATCATTATTTATCTTTTTTCTAGCCGTTTTTTTAACTTCATCTTAGGATATTGTTTTCATTTTGCGTCCTTTATAGCTTTATCATCAAGTTGTCTGGTTATACTTTTCTTTGTAAACTGAAGTCGTTTTATAATCTTATCGTGGGTCGTTTGGTTATGTATTAATTCTGTCCAAAATATGTCTCTTCTAATATCCTTATTAAAAACAACATCGTCTAATACTTTTAGAATATTTTCTATTTCATATTCCTGGAATGATAGAGTCACGGTTTTAATATTTTCATCTTTAGCCATCATTTGTCCTTTTTGTTTATATGTAATATTATAACACAAAAACCTAAAATGTAACTTAAACAAAAAATATTCGGTTCCGTAATAGTAGCTTTACCAGCTCCGAATATTATTTATTTCTTATTTTGGTTTGCTATCATTTTTAGTTATCGTTATTTTGCTGATATTATGCACCGAGGCATAGCTATCATCTCCTCTTATGTGTCTAATAAATAGACATCCTCCGAATATCATGACTATCATTATTATAGTCATGATTACTGACGCTTTGAAACAATCATTCTCCATTATTTTCCTTTAATATGTGTATAAACAAATTCTGAATGTCAGAACAGTGATTAAAATTGCTATGATAAAACTAGCTACAAGATAATCATCTTTTATTTCTGGTGTCATTGTTCATCCCTTCTTAAATAAGTTTTTAGTAATCTAATTTTGTGAACTTGATGATTTTTCTCAGATTGACCAAGAATTTGTAAGTAAATCTACAAGAATCCCTTTGTACTTAAATGACGTGCAATCAACATCTGCTAATTGCTTTTCTATGTACTGTGTTAATGGTTCTAAAACCATTATGTTTTTCGCGTTATGAAACATATATCTTGAAGTTTTTAAAGGATAATATACACCGCCTGATGCTGCTTGAGCTATTTCAATCGGATAATCTTCTCTGGTAGCCGGAATTAAACAATTGAAACTACCGTCCACATAAGCTCTAATATCTTCTTCAGTTATTCCTTCAAGTATTCTATATGTTTCCGTATTCTTTTTAATCACTTCGGATAATGTTTCCATTTTTCTTGTATATACGCGATTTTGATATATTGATTTAATATGCTCTAAAATATCAGTATGGTATGAAGCTTGATCTAACACAAATGAAGGAAAATTATAATCAGTCTTTCGTATTGTATATGCCCTCATTATTTCACCAGCTACTGACCATCCTCCTGTGCAACCAGTCGAATAATATCTTTCATAAAACGCATATGGTTTGCAACTATTTTCTAATTGTTCTAATGTGCTAAATGTTGTAATAGAGCATTTAGATTTTAGTTCATGTAATTTATTAGAATCAGACCTAATATTAAATTTTAACTCATATTTCTTTTTAACTAAATACCGAGTTTCTCTTTTCAATATTTCTATATAAAAATCATCTATAGAGAGTATCTTAGAGTGGCTATTCTTTGTAGATAAATAACCCATATCTTTTATTTCTGGTGTCATCGCTTATTCCTTCTTAAATAAGCTTTTAGTAATCGGACTTTATGTATTATGTGTTTTAAGTACTTATTAGTCCCGATATTAATATCAAAGCCTCCATTATAGCTAGCTACCATATGTGACCACACTCTTGGCACATTTTTTGATTCCCAGTAGTTTTGCCAGTACTTCAGAACAACTAATGCTGCACTAAATGAAAAGTCTCTGTCAAATATTAGTCTTTCGCAGAGCCTACTCTGATTCCACTTTGTAGGATTAATATTAGTATCCTTTGCTAATGTTGCAGGCATTACATGGAATATTCCACAACTCGGGTCAGATAATGATAATGTGTATTTACCAAATTGAGACTCTTGCCACGCAATAGCCGTCATAGTTAGTTCCAGATGAAATTCTTTCGCCCTGGAATACACGTATTGCAGAGTCTGTTTTTGTCTATATGATAAGTTAGACAGAGATGTCGCCTGTAAACTACCTAGTAAGATGATTAAAACTAATATGATTTTCATAATCAACCACCCATAATATCGGCTAATCTATAATTACTAGCCATCTCATAAGTTTCAAAAAACAAATATCCTCGTTTTTTAAGGATTTTTCTCTCCTTTTTTGTACCAACTTTGTGAATGTATCCTTGGTTCGCATTAGAACGAGTATTGAATACACCGTCTCCAATATAGTATTGTTTTTTCAATTTATGTCCTTTTTGTTTATATGCAATATTATAACACAATAATCTAAGATGTAACTTAACCCCTCTACCCCTCAACTTACAAATTTTCAAACTCTAAGCGTAGTAACTTTCTAAATTAACAGTCTGAGTTTTCACTGCACTGGTTAGCATATGATACGTTTCCCAAAGATTATTGAATTTTTTTGTTAATTTGTCTACTT
>WFMP01000134.1 GCA_015489035.1 Candidatus Altimarinota bacterium | reverse complement strand
TCAAAATAAACAATGACAATGAAAAAAACAAGAATCTAAAAACTGAAATAAACAAAAAAATACTTCATCAAAGAATGGGGAAAAACAATGAGAAAAGAAACAAAATCAATGACAGCAATGATGAAATAAGAACAAATCGAAGACAGGTAAGAAAGGTAAGGCACAGGTATCTTGAACAAAACAAAACAAACCAATGACAGAAAAAGAAAAACAACAAGCACAAATGATGAAAGCTTTGCAAAAATATCAAAAAAATCTAGAAAAAGAACAAAAACAAAATATGCAAAACTATGGAAAAGTTTATCAACCACCGAGAAGTAATAATCCTTTTAATGATCCATTTTTTACAGGACTTCCAAGTCAAAACAATGTTAAGGATTGGTAAGACGGACTAGGCAGAGATGTCTAGTTTTTTTATAGATAGAAAAATCAATAAAAATCATTATAAAACAATTAGTTTATTGTTTAAATTAAAAAATATATGTTTCAAGACGGACAGATTGTAAAGTGAAAGTTCATTCAGGCAGCTTCAGGGGAGTATGGTTTTTTAGAGATAGAATGAGAAGAAGAAAATCTTTTCGTGTTTTGAGGAAATAAAAATAAAGCTCTTGATCAAGACGAAGTGGAAGCTCAAGTTAGTGTTTTTAAATGAAAAAAGGAAGCAAAAATTACTGATATTATAAAAAGAGCTGATAGAACATGGGTTTGAGAATTTATTCAAAAGGAATGAGATGGTTATGGGTTTGTACAACTTTTTAATCCTGCTATGAAATATGATGTTTTTGTTCCAAATAAATTTTTAAATTGAGCAAAAAATGGTGATATAATAGCTATAAAAATTATGGATTGGGAGTGAAGAAATCCTATGTGAAAAATAGTAGAAGTTTTGTGAGAGAAAGAAAATCCTGAAACTACTATCAATGGATTTATTTTGGAATCTTGATTTAAATTAAATTTTCCTAAATGAGTTTTAACTGAAGTAGATAAATTGAAAAATGATGTTGAAAAAGAAAAAAAATATAGGAAAGATAAGACAAATCTTTTTACTTTTACTATAGATGGAGAAGATTCAAAGGATTTGGATGATGCACTTAGTGTGAAAAAAAAGGAAAATGGAGAATATATTTTGTATGTACATATTGCGGATGTGGCTCATTATTTACAACCTGGTGGTAAAGTTCAAGAAGAGGCTTTCAAAAGAGCTACTTCAGTGTATTTGCCTCATAAGGTGTTGCCTATGCTTCCAGTGAGATTATCAAATGATTTATGTTCATTAAATCCTAATACTGAAAAATTGACTTTGACTTGTGAAATGTTGATAGATAGTGAATGAAAAGTTAAAAAACATACAGTTTATGAATCTTTTATAAATAGTAATTATCGTCTTACTTACAAGGAAGTTCAACAAATGTATGAAAAAGAAATTAAAGTATGAGATAAACTTATGTTTGGATGAAAAATTACAGAAGAATTACTTGAATCTGTAAATGTAGCTTATGAATTGAAAAATAAAGTTTGAAAAATAAAGGTTGAAAATGGACTTTTATGATTTGATTTTCCAGAAACAAAGATAGTTGTAGATGATAATTTACAAGTTGTAAAATTTACAAAATATCCTATTTATGATTCAAATCAGCTTATCGAGGAATTTATGGTGCTTGCAAATGAATCTGTAAGTAGAAAATTTACAAAATATCCATTTTTGTACAGAATTCATGAAAGACCAAAAGTAGAAGATGTAGAAAAATTAGCTAAAATTTTGAAAGTTTTTTGAGTATTTTTTGATTTTACAGATTATGATACAAAAGAATTTGCAGAACTTATTGAAAAAGTAAAATTACACAAAGATAGAGAAATTTTGGAAAAATTAATTTTAAGAACTTTGCAAAAAGCAGTTTATTCTGATGTAAATATAGGACATTTTTGACTCGGACTTAAGTTTTATTCACATTTTACATCACCAATTAGAAGATATCCAGATTATCAAATTCATAGAATTATCAAACTTAAGTTAAGCTGAAAACTATCTTGAAATCTTATAGAAGTTTATAAAAACAAACTCGAAGCTACTGCCAAAAAGTGTACTGAGCAAGAAATCAAAGCTCAAAAACTAGAATGGAAAGTAAGAGATTATTTTATGGTTCAGTATTACAGAGATAAAATTTGAGAAGAATTTACTGGAACTGTTTCTGGTATGTTATGATTTGGAGTATTTGTAGCTTTGGAAAATACAGCTGAATGATTTGTTGAATTAATTTCAAAAGAAGATAAGGAAAACACTGATTGGGTGCCAGACATTGATATCATGCAGTTCGTGAATAAAAAAACAAAACAAAGGATAAGTATTTGAGAAAAAATAACAGTTAGATTAAAATCTGTAGATGAAAAAAGATTAAGACTTGAGTTTGAGTTGGTAAAATAATAGCTTGAATTTTTAGAATAATTACTTATCTATTAAACTGGTTTTATATAAATTATAAGATATTATGACCTGGATTATGTTTTGAATTAATTTATTTATTTTTGTTATTTTATACTTTTTTGTAAATTGGAGGTTAAATAAAATTGCTGAAGAGGTAAATAATATTGTCAAAAGTACAACTTTAATAAAAGAAGAGAAAAAAATAAAGACATTGGGTATTATTTTCTTTATTTTCTTTTTCGTATTATCCACTATTTATATCTTTATATATTTCTAGAATGAAAATAATTTCATGAAAATGACACGATTGAGAAATAGAATATATAGTTAGAAAATCGATTTGGCTCTTAATTTTGTATGTGACAAAATATATAATTTTGTTGTTTATACTGTTTGCTGTAGCTTTTTTGAGTCTTAGAATAAAAACTTATCTTTCAGATCCAAATTCTATTTATTTGGTAAATATGTTATGAGTATTGGTACGAATTTTGTTATTTTATGTTTTTATAAGTGCTATTGTATATTTTATAAAATTTTTCTATTGAGTAGAGATAATAAATGAGACAAAGATTTATAAATTAAATATTTGAATATTTCATATGGAGAATATTGCTATAACAAATATAAGTAATATTCAGGAAGTGAGAGCAGAGACCAATTGATTTTTGAAAGTTATATTTTGAGTTTCTAATGTTCATATTATAGAACAGAGAGATAAAGAGGAAATCCTTCATTTTATAGATAATGGTCAGAAAGTAACTGATATTATATCAAGTTTTAAAGATGATTTGGTAAGATGAAAATAAAATATTATTTGATAAATAAGAGTTTTAAAACATGCTTTGAAATATTATAAATCTTGCTTATAGATGACTTTCTATTAGAAGATGGAATAACTATCCTAGAATTGAAGAATTTATGGAAAATGAACATTTAAGTTTGAAATTACAATTATCTTACATTGTGGTTAAAATCTTACAAGAAAAGTGAAAACAAGTGAATTTATTGTATATTTATAAAAATATTTTTTGGAATAACTTTTTTACTTTTATTTATTCAGATATCAAGTTTGATGTAAAGAAGTATCTAAGAAAAAATTATAAAGAAATAAATTTTAAACTTTATGAACAAATATACAATTTTTTTAATGAATTAGATTTACCAGATAGTCTTTTAAAAGATTTTAATGATATTATTTGAAATCAGGTTTGAAATAAATTATTTGAAAATAAATATGAATTAGAGGATAATATTATTTCTTTTGTTAAAGTTTTTGAAATTAAATTAGAACTAGAAAATAATGTTAAATTTTATCCATTGGCTTATGAATGAATTTTACCAAAAATAGAAGAAGATATTGTTAAATACTGAGAATTGATATGATTTGATGAATGAGATATTTTAAAAAAGTATGCTTGAAGTCTAATAAAATTAAAATTTGCTTATAGATGGAATAGAATGAATAGAGATACTTCAGTTTCAGTATTGTCTCATTTATTTTTGGTATTTATGTTTTCATATTTTTTATGAAATTTGAAGTGATTTGATGATAAACAACTTGAACAAATCCTTACAATAAGCTTGTTGCACGATATTCCGGAGGCACTTACTTGAGATGTAATTACACCTACCAAGAAGGCAGTCCCTTGATTTAGTCAAGCACTTGAAGAGATAGAAACTAAGCTTGTAGATGAAAAGATTATTAGTTTGTTTTCTAATTATAGTTTTAAAGAAGAATTGAAAAAATATACTTTGGACCCTTTTGAATGAGAGATAGGTAAAATTGCAAAATATGCTGATAATTTGTCTGCTATGTTTGAAGCAAAAATTGAAAATTCTACAGATTTTAATAGAATTTATAGAGATATTAAAAAACATTTATGGAATCAAAATGATGTTGAATTAGATTATATTTTGAAGTATGGAGCTGATTATTTTGATGAAGATGTGGAAACTAAATGGAAAAAATTTATTCATATAGCTTAAGTAAATATGCAACTTTTCATTACAGATGAATTTAAAATTTGAAAAAATAATACTGTAGAAGTATGAGAAAAAAGAGTTGTTGATCAGCTTAGGAAAGTTTTGAGAGCCAAGCAAGGTTATGATTTTTTTTTGCAAAACAAAACTTGAAATAAAATTACTAGATATTCTGTAAAAGTTGAGAAAATTACTGATAAAGTGCTTTGAAAT